>JAJYZY010000064.1 GCA_021799715.1 Planctomycetota bacterium
GGCTGACCGTCTGGATCGTTATCTGGCGGGCGAATACGGCATTGACGTGGAAAACAAGCCGATAGAATTTGAAAAATGGAAATCCAGCCACCAGCCGTTTCATTGGTTCACTGAATTCTACGGCGTAATGAGCCGGGGTGGATTCGATGTCATTATCGGCAATCCGCCGTATGTGAGTGCGGCGAAAGTACGGAAGGACTACGATGCAAAAGGATTCACTTTGGCGAAATGCAGCGATATTTACGCGTGGGTGTTGGAACGGGCTGCCTTTTTATTGATCGTCGCCGGTCGTACTGGAATGATCGTTCCGCTGAGCCTCGGTTTCAGCGGTGATTTCGGAGAATGTCGCAAGTTGCTTTATACGCGCTACCCGGAAAATTGGTTTTCATCCTTCGGACGGATTCCGGCCGCGCTTTTCAACTCCGAGGTACGCGTAAGAAATACAATACATCTTGGCTCTGGAAGTGCGGTCGCTTCGGCCAACCATACCACCCGGCTGCACAGATGGTTCGAGGCGGCGCGGCCAGATTTATTCCCAAGCATGTCCTACGCCAGGTTTCACCCCGAAATGTGGAATTTCCGTATCCCAAAACTCAACACAACACGGCTGGTAGCAGCATTCGAATCTTTGGCCCGCGGCCAATCCTCACGAGTAGAAGATGCGCTGAGCGACAGGCCCACAGTCCATAGGCTTTATTTCAAAAAATCGGCATACAATTGGCTCAATTTCTGTAAAGCGCCGCCGCCCTGTTACGATGCTGCCAACGTGGCCATTACGCACAGTGAATTCGGCGAAGTCTATGTTCGCGGGGCAGGTGTGCAAGATGTGTGCTTATTATTGTTGAACGGAAAGATAGAATTCACGTATTGGGTTGCCCTGGGGGACGATTTTCATCTTACGCGGTGGATGTTCGCCGAATTACCCGTTAATCCGGAGAGTTTGCCGTCGATGGCTCGTACGGGCTTGGAAGAGTTATCCGCCGACCTTGAGGCTGCAATGGCGCGTGCAGTTTCCTTCAAAATCAATGCCGGAAAGAAAGTTGGCAATTATAATCTCGCAAAGTGCAGGCATGTTACTGACATCTCTGATAGAATTTTCCTCGACGCACTAGGATTGTCCGAAGTATGGGAGGACATTGAATTGCTTTATACCCAAATTGTTAAAACGGATTTTAGAGACACTGGCGATGGGGAAGAGGTGTAATGAATATTCTTCCGAAAGGCGGGTGGTCACACGCTGGAAAGGCATACAAGGGCGCGGGGGAGGGTGATTCGGATGAAAACTGCTGATAATTCGGTATAGGCCGTGGGTTCATGGGAAAATTATTTATGACACCATCAGAACAAAATCTGCAAAACTGTAGGTCTGCTTTGGAGCAGCTGCGCACAGCCCTCAATGGGGCCAAAAACATGCCACCGCCAGATCCCCAAGCAGCAGTGGTATTTGACCGGTTTGTCCAAGTGCTCAATTTCCTTGAAGCCCGCGTGAAAGCCATGGAAGCGGCATTGATGACGACTTCTCAGTCCCAGAATTTGCAAAGTCAGTTACAGGGCCTATTGGGCGGATTCAGGAACTTTCTGCAAAACGCCGCGCAGTGGCAGCAATTTAATAACGCGCTCGACCAGGTATTGGTAACGGTTGCGGTGGTCCCATTCGTGCCAGTTGAATCCGTAGCGGACCAATATACCTCCGCCCTTGCAGATTTTATGAAATTTCGTGATCAGGCGTTAAAGCAAGCGGAGGACCGGGCCGCGAAGATGGAGGAACGGGTCAAGGCGCTCGATGGCACTGTAACCGCGATGGATTCCCGAGCCAAGGATATCCAAAATCAGGTGAACCAAGAAAAAAGCCGGCTTGACTCGATAATATCTGCCGCACAGCAACAGGTCGCCAAGTTGTTGCAAGATGAGCAGACGCGTTATAGCGGTGCCGAAGCACAGAGAACAAAGATTGTCACCGACAACGAAGCAAAACGGGATGCGGAACATAAGGCAAAGCTGACAGAGCTTGCGGCAAAATTTGAACAAATGTCTGACGCGAAACAGAAGGAATTTTCCACCATCACTGACACACACCGTAAGATGGCGGAAGAGGCAGCAACTGCACTCAAGCAGCAACTTCAAGAAGCCAGCCGGCTGGTCGGATTAATTGCAAATACCGGCATGGCAGGGCATTACCAAAAAGAGGCGAATGTCGACTGGTGGTCAATGTGGATACTAAGGATTGTGGCAACGGGATTCTTCATCGGCGCAATATGTGCAATACACTCGTTGATCAAGGCCGTGCATGCTTCCCAAATCGACTGGGAAATGGTGATCTTTAGATTCGCGTTGGTGGCAGTCGTGTTGATACCCGCGTTTTATTTTGCTCGTGAATCTGCCCTGCACATGCGCCGCGAGGCCCGTAACCGAAGGATTGAGCTTGAGCTTTCGGCGCTCCAGCCCTTTATCGCACGTCTTCCGGAAAAAGAAGCCCAGGAAATTATCAAAAAGAAAGCGGATCAATATTTTGGTCAGGAGCCGCCACCCGATCAAGACGAGAACAATTTATTGAGGGGTGTTTCGCTTCGGGGCGACCAAGTCCTTAAGATTCTTACCAAAGTACTCGCCGCATGGCGGGGCAAATAACCACGGCCAAATTCGCCCAATCGCTAACCACATTCCACCCTATGGCTAACGCGAGTTCGGGATAAGGAAAATCATAAGTTGTTTTTTTTCTAAGGCGTTATGGTTTTATGCCGTCGAAATCGTGCATTCGATTTTAGAAACATTGGGGATTCTCAGAAATCCGACGGGCGTTTTGCAAAAGAACGCCGGAATTCCCTGCAAATCGCGATTCCTTATCCCGAACTGACGTATTTTAGCAACGCTTCTGGCGAAATACCGGAGGACGAGGTCGCTGATACGCTCCCATTGAGGAACCCCGCCCGTTTGATCTGAACCACGCCGGGATTTGATGCGTTGGCCAGACAGGTCGGCCTGAAAAGTCACAAAGACGGCGTAACCGAGCCGGCCCGTCGCGCGCGACACCCCCGTCGTTGCGGTGAAGCGAGCCGCCCGCTCCTGTTCATTGTGCGGGTCAGGCTCTTTTTCAAACGGTTTTCCAGCCTCATTGCGGTGGCATCACACCCGCAGGGTCGGACGTTCGAGTTCCGCAACGCCCATAAGCTTATGCTCCAATCTGCGGGCGTTTGGCGTCGGGCCAATCTACGTGGAAGAACTTGCCGCGCGGCTGATCCACGCGCTCATACGTATGGGCACCGAAATAATCTCTCTGAGCTTGAATCAGGCTGGCCGGCAGCACCGCGGTACGATATGAATCATAATATGCCAATGCGGACATAAACGCCGGTGCGGCAATCCCATTTTGTGCCGCCAGAGCTACTACAGCTCGCCACTGTTCCTGGCCATTTTGAATCTGTTTGCGGAAATAGGGGTCCATCAGCAGATTGACCAGTTCAGGATCACGGGTATAGGCATCGGTGATTTTCTGCAGGAAGCCCGCGCGGATAATACAACCGCCCCGCCAGATGCTGGCAATGGTGCCAAAATCAAATTTCCAGTGATATTCGTGCTGCGCCTGGAACATCAATTGAAAGCCCTGCGCATAAGCGCAAATCTTCGAGCAATACAGGGCCTGCCGAATTGCTTCGATCATTTTTTTCCCATGTTTCTTCTTGGCCGCTTTGGGACCGCGAAGTTTTTTCGATGCCGCCACGCGTTCTTCTTTTAATGCGCTCATGCACCGGGCGAAGACCGCCTCGGCAATTGAATTGGCCGGCACGCCCATATCCAGGGCGCTGGTGGAAGTCCATTTGCCGGTGCCCTTCTGGCCCGCGGCATCTAAAATGCCGTCCACCAGATATTTCCGCGGTTTGGCCGGGTCGCGCTGTTGCAGCACGTCGGCGGTAATTTCAATAAGATAAGAATCCAGTTCCGTAAGGTTCCATTGGCTGAATATTTCCGCCAATTCCGGCGGTGTGAGACCCAGCAGATTCCGCAGCAGAAAATATGCTTCGCTGATGAGTTGCATATCCACATATTCAATGCCGTTATGCACCATTTTAACATAATGCCCCGCCCCATCCGGCCCGAGATATGCGGTGCAGGGCACACCGCCGGTAACCGGCTTGCCGGGCAATGCGCCGGGAATCGGCTTGCCGGTTTGCGGGTCTACTTTTGCGGCAATCGCTTCCCAAATAGGCTTGAGATGCTTCCACGATTCCGGATCGCCGCCGGGCATTAACGAAGGGCCAAATCGCGCCCCAAGCTCCCCGCCGGATACGCCCGACCCGAAGAACTTGAGCTTGTCGGCATATTGCTTTTCCCGGCGAATGGTGTCGGTCCAGAGGCTGTTGCCGGCATCAATGACAATATCATTTTTATCCACACCCGCATCGATGAGTTGCTGCGTGACCGCATCCACCGCCGAACCGGCTTTCACGAGAATAATAATGACTCGCGGCTGTTTGATTGCCAGCACGAAATCCGCCAGCGTATCACAACCCACCAGTTTACCCGGCGTGGAAGGATTTTCCCTGATAAATTCCTGCGTCACGGCAGTGGTTCGATTAAACACCGCAATATCAAAGCCGTGATCCGCTATATTCAGGGCCAGATTTTTCCCCATAACCGCCAAGCCAATCAGGCCAACTTGAGCAATTCCCGTTTCAGGCATGAATTATATCCTTTCAATCACATCCAGACCGCATGTTAAAGCGCCGGTTGGAAACTTTCCAGCCCGTTACGCGATTTTACCTTTCAGGCCCGGTGGAACTGTCCATTGGCAGCCGGCACCACTTGGCGCTTACACGATTCCGGCTGGAAATGTCCGCACCCGGCGCTGTTGATTCAGTATGGGCCTGTGCACGTGAACTTCATGTTAACTGTTCCCATCCCAGCCAACCGGCCGCGGGTGTCCACCACGCGGCTGCACGGCCCCGGCGGAATTGTTTTCGCACGAGCCCTGAATAACTGTGCCCGGATTTCGCGCTGCTGATGAGAACCGGCATTATTCGCAAAATCGTCAAATTTTACATAATTTCAATATTTATTGGACGAAAGGATGGCGTTTGCACGAATAAACATAACAGGCCATGAGATTACCGGCCTGTCGATTGGAAACTGGGTTGGCAATGGCAATGGCAAATCTTTGCCGGCCGCAATGGAGTGCAGATAACCATGATCATTGAATCAAGCCGTTTTGGTGCCCTTGAATTGCCGGCGTCGGATGTTTTTACGCTGCACAACGGCCTGCCGGGCCATCGGACATGCCGGCACTTTGCGTGGATACCGGATAGCGCGGATCAATCCCGTGCGTGGCTGCAAAGTGCCAACGAGCCGGCTTTAGCGGTAAGGCTCATAGCCCCGCAGGCGTTGGTGCCGGGCTATTGCATTGATATTCAAGAGGAGATATTGCCGATTCTTTCGGCGGATGATCCGCGGGAAATCAGGGCCTATGTGCCGTTGGAGAACAACGGCCACGGATTGGCAGCGCAATTTGACCATCCCATACTGGTTCACCCCGCAACGCGTTGCGGCCTGAGCGTATCATTGCCGGGTATGCCTGAAATCAGAAACTTCTTGCCCCCGTGTGCGGAACCGGTAATGGATGCCATGCGCTTGTGGCCGCGCCCCTGGCAATATTCCGGCGACGAGACACACGAATCTCAAAGCACGGGAATTCCCGTGAAACGGGCGGTATAATGCAGGGCAGGGGTATGGAATATCAGATGACGATCCGACCGGGGGATGTAAGCCCGGTTGCGGAAATAAATGGAGTTATGCTGACAAGTCAAGGAGTTGATGTATGCTGGTACTCTCACGTCAGCGCGATGAAAGCATTATGATTGGCGATAATATCGAAATCACCATAGTGGACATTCGCGGCGATAAGGTAAGACTCGGTATTAATGCCCCCAACACGGTTCCCGTGCACCGCAAGGAAGTATACCAGGCCATCCAACGTGAACGCTCCGCGCCGCCGAAGACCGCGGCGGGTGAAAAAACGGAGAATTCCGCACCGGCGGCTAATGCCGCAACCCAACCGAACCACGCGCCAAGCGCGACACTACCGGCACCGGCGGACTAAGGGGCACGCAAAAATAAATTCGCACTTTCCGGCGGGTTATTCTGACCGCGGGCTTCGTTATTCACTCCTTGCAGACCCACGCCTTGGGTATGCGCGTCGCGCACGCCTCGCCGGCGGCCAAAACTCCCGCGCCGTAGAATATGAATTTATTTTTGCGCGGCCCCTGAACTACATTCAACACCACAACCGCCGATACCGCACGACCGGGAGCATGGCTACGTAAGCAGCCACAATTGTCTTGAGTTGTCGTAACGGAAAAACCAGCTATTTAGTTCGGGTATGATGCAAAAGGCTCCGGAAAGCTCCCCCTCCAGCGGACGGCAAAGCGACTGTCCGCCATGCCGCCGCCGGTAAACACACACCGCTTGCGCGGCTTACACTCCTACCACACCAGGCCGAGATTCCTGATTTGCCGGCTCCTGAACATCCCGCCGCACCACACCGGCCGCCGGTGCTTTTGCCGGCATTTTAGCTTGCTGCGGCTGGATCGGCGGCTCATACGTGACATAATCATCATCACCCACCCGGGCGATCATCAGCAACGCTTCAGGAGATCCATGCCCATCACTGCGGGCATGAATGCGAATGGCCCGCGGCAGCAGGCCGCGGGTTATGGTTTCAACAGTTATCAGGCTTTCATGTCCCAAGGCTTCATGCCGCAGTGCCAGGCGCAATATCCGGGCGGTCACGCGGCAGAGTTCATCGCGCGTATGCAGCCGATGCGAATCCCGCGACAAATCCGTCGCCCCCACGGCCAATAGCGCCTCGTGCTGCGAAAGATGCGGTGCCGCATCCAAGGCCTGATTCAGCGCCTCGCGGAAGCGGCTGACACAGGCGGCAAATGTTTCAGCCATCACCTGGGCATCAGTCAGACGTACCTGCGTACCACAGGACGGACATTTTACGGTCTTGCAGAAAATACTTTTTAATGCGCCACCGACGCCCGAACCAATTTGCAGAGGCGCTATACACTGCACACAGCGCGGAAAATGACTTTCCATGTGCAATCTCCTTAAATCGACCTTCCCAACCACCTCAGCGCTCTGAAAAAATGGGGTTCAGAGCACTTAAAATTGCAGAACTGCATGCGGGTTAAGATTCCCGCTAAAAGTATTCTAAACCTTTCCCATACCGTCATGCAAGTGAAACTTGAAGATTTTTCACTTTTTCCCTCTTATCGGCATAAGTCCGAAAAAACATGATTTTTTGATCCGCAATATCGGCGTAAATGTACGCCGATCCGCGCATGTGCCCGGCTTGGCCATCGGAGCCTGCCGGCGAATGCCTACGCGGCATGAAGCTTGGTGCGGACTTCTAAAGCACGCGCAGAAGAGCCTGTGCTTGGCTGATCAAACCCGAAATTTCTTCATCGTCCATCTGATAACTTTGGATAAAGTGCTGATAGCATGAAATCGCCTCAGAACGGTGGCGTTGTTTTCGCAGCAATTCCGCTTTTTGGAATAATGCCAGTCCGGCACAAGCCCGTAAGGGTGGTTCCTTCGCATCGGCATACTGTTTTATCGTTGCGTCAAATCCGGCCATGGCTTCGGGAATGTTACCCATTTCCGCCAATGCCATTGCCCGGTTGCACTGTGATCGGGCCGCCTGCTGCCGAAGAAACAGCGATTCAGCATCTGTGAATCGAGCGATAATGGCATCACATACCGCAATTTGCTCCTGCCGTTTGCCGCGTTCACCCTGGGTCAGGGCTTTGCGCATCATGGCCCGCGCTACCACAAACAAAATCCCCGTGTCATCGGTTTTGCCAAAGCGATCCATAATTGCATCGTAAACCGCCAGTTCATCGAGTTTGCGATCCAATTTTCGAAAAGCCATGGCCGTGCCAAGCATGGCCGTAGCCACTTGCCGCTGCACCTGTTCATCCGGCACGCCGCCGAATTTCCCCACGAGTTTCTGGTAGCACCTCACTTCATCGCCGATTCGCGCCTGCTGCCCGGCAATGGCCGCCTGGCACAACAACGTTTCGATAATATCACCGCGGAGCGCCGGTTCGTTGGAATTTCCAAAGCGCAACATCAGTGCGTCATACGCCGCGATCTGATGACCTACACGATCCATCTGGCCGAAAACCCGTCCGCGATCCAGCATGGTGCGGCAGAGCATGGGGGCGAAGGCGGATTGCGTTTCGCGGCCAAACTTAAGCATAAACGCATTGCATGCCCGCAGTTCGTCTTCCAATGACCCGCTTTCCTTAATCATTTCTATTTTTATGCGGAAAGCCTCCGCCACGTCCCGCCGGACCAATTCCGATTCGGAGTCTCCAAAACGTTTGATAAACGCATCACATCCCGCAATAACTTCGGCATCGCGCCCGCGCCATTTGAGGCTGCGCAAATGCACCAGTTGCCCCGCCGGAGAATCCACATCGCCGGGTACCGTTACCGTTTCGGGCGGTTGCGGCACTTCAGGCACCGGCGCTCTTGCCGCGACTTCCGGCGCGTTTACAATCGGCTCAACGGTCGGTGGCAATATAGTCTCCACGGCCGCAGCGGTTGCGGCGGATGGAGGCTCGTTAACTGCCGGCTCTGCCGTGGCGAATCCTTCAACCGGTACGTCGGGGGCCGCAGTAGATTGCGCCGGTGCCGCTTCCGGTGGCGCGATGGCAACGGGCGTGGCGGCAGGCGATACCGTGCTATCTTGTTCAGGGGTTGTTGCGGCGGCGGTAACTGGAGCCGCGGCGACCGGAGCCGCGGTACTTGGTGCAATAGGATGAGCCTCCGTGCCCGGTACATCCGCGTCCGATTCCAATGCCGGCAATTCCGGCGCGGCCACATCAGACGGCACATCGGCGGTTGGTGCGGAAATAGCGTGTGACTCCCGTTGTTTTTCCTCTTCTAGCGCGGCCGCCAGTTTTTCCTGCCGCAGTTTATCACTGGCGGCAAGCAATTCCGCCGCACGGATAATACAGCTCTGAATTCCGGGCGTCTGATCCCGCTGGAACAATTCCATCAGTGTGTTGTGACCGGCCTGGGCAGAGTCAAAATCTCCGGCTTCCAAGTCCTGTCGGGTCAAATTTTCCAGCGCTGCGGCGATGTCGCTTCGCACCCATTCATCCGCGACATCACCCTGTTTTTGTCGCGCCGCAATATAAGCCGCCACCGCTTCCCGCGGCCGGCCCAGGCGTGCGATTAAAGCTGCGGCGCAAAATGCCGCAGCGGCGGAAAGCCGCTTTTGGCTGTCCGGCAATTCCGCTGGTTCGCCGCGGGCCAGAAGTTCCTGATAGTCCGCCAGGCTTTCCTGGATTCTATCGGCATGGCGGAACAATTCCGCCTGCTTGAATAACGCCTCCCGCACCAGCAGCCCGATCACGGGATCACGTGACGTGCCAAAGCCCACCAGCACCTGCTGATAAGCGGCCAAAGCGGCGTCAGTGTTGCGCAGGCGTTCGCAAATCGCCGCGCGATTCATCATGGCTTGCACATGCAAACGGGATGGTAGTAAATCCGGCTCGCCGCGCGCCCGATCCAGCAGTGCATCAAGTACCCGCAGGGATTCTTCGTGGCGTCCAATTTTTTCCAGCAATGCGGCCTGATTGAACAGGGCCACGGGAATACATTTCCGCGCTTCACTTTCGCCGTTGAAATCAAACCGCCCCGCCAAAGCGCCATAAGCGGCTGCGGCCTGATCATCGCGGAGAAGTTTTTCCAATAGTTCGCCGCGCAAAAACATCGCCCGGGCCAGGGGAACGATCATCGCCGCCGGTGTGGATCGCTCAACCGCGGCAATAAATTGTTCGCATGATCCCAGGGCTTCCTGATATTTGCCGTCTTCCCGCAGCATGAACGCCATGGCCAGCATGGCCGGTGCCACCAAGGCCCGCACTCCGGGCGCGGAGTTATCCGCATACCCATGAATCAACTGTTGATATGTTTCAAGTTGGGCCGAGCGTTGCGATAAACGCGCCAGGCAGGCCGCTTTAGCCGCCAGGATTGTCGCCACCGGCAACGCCGGAAGCGACAGGGTTTTGGCGGTCTTCAGGGCCGCGTCATAAGCCGCAATCGCATCGGCATCACGGCTTTGCGATTCCAGCAGCGCGGCCTTGCGGCCCCAGGCATGAAACAACATTTCACAGATTACCGGATGCGTGCTGTAACGGAAGAGATCAATAAACGCGTCACATGCGGGCATGATCTCGTCGGCACGGCCCAAATAGGCTTTTAACCCGATTTTATTGAACATCGCGCGGGCGGCGAGTGTGGCTAAATCCGGATCATCGGCAGACTTGAAGCGTTGAAGAATCTGATCGCAGATTTTATCCGCGGCGGCATAATCCCGGCGCGCCGCCATGGCAGTGCTCTGATCCAGCAACATGGCCGCAACATCCCGGCGCAATGTCGCATCCAGCGTATCCGGATATTGTTCCACCACAGAGTCATACGCGGCAATACATGGTTCCACACGCTGCAGGCGGCACAAAGCCACGAGCCGCGCTTTGCCCGCGCACTGTGCCAGGTCAAACCAGGGAGGATCAACAAATTTGCCGAATACCGCCAGAGATGCTTCCGCCAGCGAAAGCGCCTCGATCATGCGGTTTAAATTCAGGTGTTCCGTAAGCTTTCTAACCAGATAATCCGCGGTTTGCTTCCCCATGACTTCTTCGGCGACGGGGCCGAATTTTTCTTCCGCCGCCTTATACGCGCTGACGACTTCGGTCGAGCGATCCAACAAAATCAGCAGACTCAGGTGTTGGAGCGTGATTTCGCAAAGCCAGTTCTTATCCACGATATCTTTTTTGGACGCAAATTGATCCATCAGCCGCTGACACACCGCCAATGATTCATTATCCCGCCCGGAATCTTCCAGCTCTTCAACTTTCATCCACAAGGCCTTGGCCAAAAGTCGATCGGGCAGCTTCACCTGGTCATCCAGTGCGTCATTCAGGGCGGCCAACGCCTCCGGCGGCCGGTTTAACCGTCGCAGCAACGTCGCCTTGTTGAATAGCGCCGAAGCCACGTAAAGGCGCGCCGCCTCATCGGATGAATCACGGAAGGCGGCGATCAGACGGTCATAGCCAACCAGGGCCTCATCACGGCGGCCCAGAATATCGAGCACCGCGGCGCGGTCCAGAAGCGTCTTGGCGATCTGCGGCTGAATGATGGGCTGGGTGTTGTCCTGAAACGTTTGCAACAATAGATCAAATGCGGCCAGGGCCGGTTCAAACTTCCGGGCCTGGATTAATAAAGCTCCCTTCGTAAAGATGGTGCGGGCCAGCTTGAGTTGCCGTTCGGGGTTGCTGGAACCGGAATAGCGGGCGATAAGCTTGTCCGCATCCCGCAGTTTCGCTTCGACATCCATTGTCTGCTGCATTTCCGAAACCTTCATTGCCTGATATTCCATCACCATCCGGACCATTTAACGACACCGTCACGATCGGGGGCAATTTTGTATCCGGGTATGTGATAACAACACCGGAGTAGCTATTAGTGTAACGAAAAAATCAAAAAACGTCCCGCTTCGACCGCCAACCATGTCCGCCCCGCCGGTAAAACCAGCCTGGGAGCCTTGACGGTACAGAAGCGAATTTTCACGATCCACAGTTGCGTTTGATTATCATACTCCATTCCACATACAACCGTGATGCTTTCGCGTCACGGCAATCCGATAGGGTGTCCAATAGCTCGATGCGGAAGCGTCGAGTTGGATGCGGGACGCCGTCCAACCATACAGCACAATCCGCCAGGCGATTCCGGCACCGAATATTGAGTATGCAATGGAAATAGTAATCCCATGCTCCGTTGGGCGAACAACCGTGATGCTTCCGCATCAAGCTATTTTTTGGCACGCATCATTCATTAACCACGGACGTGGCGCGAGGCAATTTCAGTAACCGATGAACAGTGGCCGATCATCGGCGGCGGCTAACTGCGAATAAAGACGCCTGCGCGACCACGGAGGGATTTTCACTGAAACCCACCCGCATAACACGGTCATGTTGTTTCAGCAACCTTAGAATACGGTCGCCGGCTTGCACCGTCGCCAGCACCCGCTGATCAAAATGATCGATCAACTTGTATCCAAAATGAATAAACCATACCCGCCGGACCGATTGCGGAAGCGTCACGTCGGAAAGAGCTACACCGGTTTGATAACCATGGCGTTGCGTGTGGAAATACCAGGCGATTTCCGAAGCAAATAAATCAGGCTTTTTATTCAAGATGATAATATCAGTGTGCTTACCGGCGCGATGAAATACCGTGCGGGTAAGGTTGCGCACCATGCGAGGGCCCCGCCCTACCCACGGGTAGCGAATATCCAGGCCGACGCATATCAGCACTAAAATCAGCATGGCCGCAACAATACCGCCGGTCAGCGCCCGGCAGGCCGCCAAGGAATGACGCTTCCGCATGACCATGGCGGCAATGGTCACGGCACCGATGGATGCCAAGAGCATAATGGACGGTACCAGATGCTGCTGCACGCGAGAACTGGTTCCATACGGATAAGCGCGAATCAACGCGGCAAGAAAGGTCAAGGCAAATGGAGCCGTCAGCAGCACAAATTCCGCCCGTCGTCCCTTTTGCCATAAGCGCCAGGCCCCCACGATGCACAATGGCGTGATAAGAAAAGCGATGCCCTTTTTTCCGCCCAGCGGATAGCTCATCATGTTTGAGACATGGGCCTGAATCAGCCAACCGAAAATATGCCAATTCAGCGGCGGAAAAGCATTTCTCCAATACACGTCCATTCCGGCTCGTGTGTGCTGCATTTGTCCGCGCATGACCCCGAAAAATAACAGTCCAAAAACAATCAGCGTTACAACGTTGAATCCAACAAAAAGCCGGCGGCAGGTATTATTGGATTGGTGAATCTGCCTGAAGAGCAATGCGGCACTGACGGCGGCGGCGATAAAAATACCGGGGAATGAAAACATCAGTGCCAATGGCGTGAAGAGAATCAGATAGAGCAATGGCCGGGCATCCCGTGGACAGCGCAAAGACCAAAAACCCAGGCCCATATAGCACATCGCCACGAGCAGATCAGTTGAATAAGGCTTGAAATCAGTGCTGTAGCGCACGGTGGCCAGTGAACAGGAGAGCATGGCGGTTGCAATTACACCCACGCGCCGCCCGGCCACATGATGAAATACTTTCCACGCGATCAGCACCGCGCCAATGCCGCATAAAAGGGGAAAGAACCGGAGCGTGAATGCGGAGGTACCCGCCACGGATGTCATCCATTTGGACACCCACAGAAAGCCGATGGGGCAAACCTGTGTACGGCCCAACGGCTGAAGCAGTTGCGCATAATTGCGTGTGATGATATTCATGCCCAGGGAGGCTTCATCACCCCAAACGGGAAACCGCAGAAAATAATCAATCAGCCGCCAGACAATACCGCCAACCAGCGCGGCCAGCAGCCAGAATCGCCAACTTCGCGCCATTTGTTTTACGGATTGCATCAACATGTTCATGCCCGCCAATCATGCCTGGAATACCCGTGCGCGGAGACGATTTTTCACGCAGCGGATCATGCAATAAATGATATTGATCGCAACGATACATTTTGTAAACGTTAAGGGCACGGATTTTAGAGCGACGCCAGGGCGAAATCATATAGAGACATGGGCATAGTTTATATGGTATAATATTCGTGTTTACGTAGTTTGCGCCGGCGGCTCTATTGTGGTACAAATGACGTCTGGTACGCGTG
>JAJYZY010000237.1 GCA_021799715.1 Planctomycetota bacterium
TCGGGACGTTCAATTTCAATTATTTTTGTGATCGCTTCAACCGTCAGCGGTTCAATATATGTGCGATGGGCCATATCCGGATCGGTCATAATAGTGGCCGGATTGGAGTTTACCAGAATCACGCGGTAGCCCTCTTCTTTGAGAGCTTTGCACGCCTGCGTGCCGGAATAATCAAATTCACACCCCTGTCCGATGACAATGGGGCCGGAGCCGATGATCAGGATACTGTTTATGTCCGTTCGTTTGGGCATGGGTCAACAACCTTTTACACCAGGGTCGGGGAAAAAACTTGTAAGTTTGTATCAGAAATCGCGCCGCCGCGAAAGTGCCCGCCGTTATTTTGTCTGGGGATATTTTTCCCGAACGCGGCGTTCCATCGCGGCGCAAAAATAATTCCGGAATGTCGGCAGGCCCGCCTGCGTCCAGGCGGCATGGATTTTTTCCACCAGAGCGGCGTTATTTTTTCGCAGTTCACTTAAAAACTTGGCATCCGGCGACGTTTCAGGTGCCATCAGATGCGTATCATGGGCATCGGCCAGAAGCAGATAACCGGTCCCATCCGGAGATTCTTCCACGTTTAACTTCATGTGTGGATAGGCCACCTGCCCCAATCGCAGGCGATAAACCGCTCGCCCGTCTTTCTCCGCCGGTTCAAACCATTCAGGTTTGATAACTTCAGAATCCGCGGAAGCTAAAATCGGTGCGATTCGCGACTCAACGACATCGGGAATTTTCCCAGATCCGTACGCCAGGGGTAAATAGATTTCAATCGCTTTTTTGAGAATATACACCTGGGGCAGGGGCGGATGTTCAATGTCAGTCATAACCAGCGCCTGATCGGTTTTCCCCGATCGTCCTCGTTTCCCAATTCTCTCAAACCCATCTTACACGAAATCACATTCCAATGCCCGCCGGGCGGTCAAAGCTCCGCTTGCCGGTGGGCAGGAACCTGCGGATTCACCCGGCGGATTCACCCGGCGTTGGAATTTGCGGGCGTTACGCCATAGAATCCTGCGTGCGGCGGTTCAGAGGCCAATGGGGTGTTCTGACACGGCGGATTTGTCCTGATGCGGAGACTGCATGCGGCGCGTTGTCATTACTGGAGTTGGAGCGGTTTCTCCGCATGGTTTAACCAGCGCGGATTTGTGGCGCGGCCTCACCGAGATGCGCTCATCAATTGCGCCGCTTTCAGCGTTTGATCCAGCAACATTTCCCAGCCGCATTGCGGGGCAGGTACCGGCTTTTAAAACCCTGGACTATGTGCCCAAGAGCTACCGCAAAGCCACCAAAATTATGGCCCGCGATATTGAACTGGCCGTGCTGGCGGCGGATGGTGCCGTCCGCGATGCCCATCTGGCAACGCGCGGCGTCATGGAAAGCTTCGGCGGCAAAAAGCCCGATGACAGTTGGTTTGAAGTTGATTCCCGACGCATCGGCTGCAATATTGGCGCGGGGTTGATTTGTGCTGATCTCAATGAATTAACCTCCGCGATGGCCCCGGCGAAGGGAGATGACGGCAGTTTGAGTTTGCGGAAATGGGGAAAATCTGATGACCCGAGCAAACCCAGTGGAATGGACCAACTGACCCCCCTGTGGCTGCTGAAATATCTGCCCAATATGTTGGCCTGTCATGTCAGCATTATTCATGACACACAGGGACCGTCGAATACCATTACGTGCCAGCAAGCCTCAGCCGGCCTGGCCCTGGCGGAAGCGTGCCGGACCATACAACGCGGGCAGGCGGATATCGCGCTGGTTGGCGGGTGCGAATCCATGGTTCATCCCATGGGACTTATGCGATGGACCCTGTTGCACCGCCTGACCACGACCGGCAACGACCAACCGAGCCGGGCGTGTCGCGCCATGGATCAGACCGCCGATGGTACCGTCATCGCTGAAGGCGGCAGTGTGTTAATTATTGAGGAACTCCAGCACGCGCTGGCGCGTGGCGGGAAAATTTATGCTGAAGTTGCGGGCCTGGGGGCAACTTCCAGCGCGCGCGGCATTGGCGGCCCTGACCCGGCCGGTGAAGCCATGGCGGTGGCCATGCGAAAATCCCTAAAAGATGCCGGAACCGACCCGCGCGATGTGCAGTTGGTCGTCCCCGCCGGTTACGGTATACCCCGCGACGATCAGGCTGAGGCCTCGGCAATTAAAAGCGTGTTTGCTTCCCAGCATCCGGAGGTTGTGGCGATTCGGGGCGGTCTGGGCGATGCCGGTGCCGGCTCGCAGGCCTTGGACCTGGCGGCGGCGGCCATGGCCCTGCATTATCAAAGCGTGCCCGGGGCAGTGAATTGCACAACACCTCTTGCCGGGCTGAATGTTCCGCAACAGACTCATGCCGCAGCGCTAAAGCATGTGCTGGTAAGCACCGGCTCGATTGCGGGACAAAATTCCGCGATTGTTTTGCGGCGCTACGTTTAAACGGTCATCACGCGGCATGAAAATGGGCATGGGCGCGTATCGGATACTTCTGGAGCAATGATGAAAAATCGTGTGGTTATTACGGGAATTGGATGGGTTACGCCCCTGGGGCGCACCATTGACGGCGTATGGGCGAAACTGCTGGCGGGTGAAAGCGGCATTGCCCCGACGAAACTTTTTGACGCCCGGTTTTTTCCGACGCAATTTGCCGCCGAGGTAAAAGATTATCAGTTGCCCGAACACTTGAGAACATCCGGTAAGCACGAGGAAATCAGCCGCGCCACCGGATTTGCTCTTGATGCGGCTCATCAGGCTTGGCGCATGGCCGGCCTGCCCATGCCCGGATCACCGGCATCCGCGGCGGTGGATCCGT
>JAJYZY010000065.1 GCA_021799715.1 Planctomycetota bacterium
AGTGAAGAAAAGATGGTATCGATTCTGCGGGAAGCGGATTCGGGCGAGAAGACAATTGTGGAATTGTGCCGTAGGCATGGGATCCGTGATGTGACGTTTTACGCGTGGCGGCGGAGGTTTGGTCAGATGTCGGAAGCGGCGGTAAAGCGGCTGCGTGAGTTGGAGAAGGATAATGTGCGGCTCAAGCGTTTGCTGGCCGAGCGCGATCTGGAGGTCGATGTGCTGAAGGAGTTGTTACAAAAAAAGTAAGCACCGCCCCGGATCGCCGGCGGGCGGTGGCTTTTCTGGAACGGCGGAGGTTATCGCGGCGTCGGGCGTGTGATCTGGTGGGGATCAGTCGGCGTTGGCTGGCGTATGAATCGAAGGGCGAAGATTTGAAGTTGGTAAGACTGTGTAATACTCCCCAAAAACTGGGCGCGCCGCCAAGGTAGTTTTTGGCCCGGTTTTTTGGAGTAGTGTTATGTCAGCGAAGTCCCGATGAGTATTGGGAGCGGTTTACGGCACAGTTCAAGGCGAAGGTGGCGATGGAGGCGGTGAAGGGACAGAGGACCATCGAAGAGTTGGCGGGGCTGTACCAGGTTCATCCGTCGCGGATTGCCGCGTGGAAAAAACATCTGGTTGAATACTCAGCGATGGCGTTTGAGGAATCGTCTGGCCAAGGTTCCGACCATTCGTCGCCGGCGTTGACGGCGCAGTTGTATGAGTCCCGATAGCTATCGGGATTTTCGATGGAATTGCCGTGGCTAAAAAAACGTCTGGACTGGACGACTGATCGGGAGCGTCAGGCGGTGGATGCCGACCATCCCGGCTTGTCGGTTCGTCGGTCCCGAAGGATCGGGATGAACCGCTGGGCCTGTCGGTCAGCAGTATGTATTATCATTGGGTTGCTGTGGATCCGGAGGATTGGGCGCGGCAATTTTTCCGGGCAGCCGGGGAAATCGACGGCGTAAATACCGTCGTTAGGGGGATTGTTGGTCTTGGAAACCCGCTCCGCAGAGGCCCGCCCGGATTTATTGCCACGCCCTGCCCGCTCGGCAGCGGTTTGTCCATTGACGTGCAGGCCACCTTGGAGTTATAAGCCCATTAATTGGCAAGGGCCGTCGTTTCATTCCGGCTCTTTTCCCGGAAGATGGAAACAATTTTCGTGGAGGTATGTGTTTATGTTGCGGCACTGCAAAAAGAGATCGTCCGATTCACGCAAAATTTCCGGCCCGAATTCAATCCGGGCTTTGGTACTGGCGGCTGCGGTTTTGGCGGCAGGTTATTGTTCAGCCCCCGCCCAAGCCGCCGATACGGTTACAAGCTGGACCGGTGGGAGTTCCACCGACAGCTTCTGGAATGACCCCGCAAACTGGACTGCTGGAGTTCCCAACAATGGCACACCCGCGGGAATTATTTACGATGCGACCATTGGAACAAACACGGGACTCCCCGCTGATCTCGATGGCGGCAGCTTTACCGTGGGCCAACTGCTGGTGACTGCAAATGGAACCGTTATCACCAATTCCAACGCCGCGACAAGCAGTTTAACCATTGATCCCGCAACCATGGCTGCGCCCGCCGGTTCAAACATCGCCGGTAATATTGATGGCGGAAATGCCGGCGGCATGACCCTGACATTCGGCAGCGGCACCGCTGCGGCGGTCAGCAGTGTGATATCGGGAAATTTGCTCAATAATCTTGCCCTGGTACTTAACGAGCCGACTGGGACACTCACGCTTTCCGGTGCCAACACATATTCCGGCGGCACAACCTTGACCGCCGGAACTCTGGCGATTTCCGCCGACAGTCAGCTTGGCACCGGGAACCTGACTTTTAACGGCGGAACGTTGCAAACCACCGCTGCCGTCACGGATTCTCGCGCTATTACCCTCAACTCCGGCGGCGGAACCATTGATACGGACGCACAGAGCGATCTATTTTCCGGCGTGTTCAGCGGCACGGGAGCTTTGACAGTGTTAAGTTCCAATCCCGTTGGCGTACTGACGCTATCCGGCGTTAACACATATACCGGTGCCACCACCATTACCAGCGGAACCCTGGCCCTGACCGCCGGCGGCAGCATTGCCGCTTCCAGCGGCGTGACGATCGCTTCGGGAGGAACATTTGATATTTCTCAAACCACCGGTGGTGTGACGTTATCCGGGCTGACCGGCACCGCAGGCACTGTGGCCCTTGGCTCGCAGACGCTGACGCTCAATGTTACGGGCAGCGATACATTTGGCGGAGTTATTCAGGATGGGGGTATTGCCGGCGGTACCGGCGGAGTTCTCGATAAAATCGGGGCGGGAACTGAAGTTTTGACGGGTAACAACACCTACACGGGTGGCACCAATATTTCCGCCGGTACGCTGGTGGCCGGTGCGCCGGCGGCTCTTGCCGGCGGTGCCGTTACGCTAACCGGCACAACAACCTCCGGCACAACTTTGGAATCATCAACGTATAACGATGCATTCACGACGGGCATAACCGCGGCCAATCCGGAAGTTATCAGCGTCACCGGTTACAGCCAAGACGCCAATTCCACGTTAAATGTGGTGGCATTTTCATCCGCATCGGCGGCACCGACCGTTGATTCCATTGCGGTCGCGGGTACGGCGGTGGCGAATTTGAATGGTACCGCCCATATTCTTGTGGTCAATTCCGCCAATTTGCTCAATTACGGACAACTTCATGATTTTGACACGCTTACGTTGGTATCCACCAACGCGACACCCAACGCCGTGACTGCCGCCGGCGGGGTATCGCCGACCGCCTCCGGTGCCACGGCGCTGGAAACCGGCGGTGTGACCTACGGAACTGGTTTCAGCCAAGTAACCGCCGGCGAGTTGCCATCGGCGTCTCCAGTGGATTTTTATGAAAACACAACTGCAACCGGAGTAACGGTCACGGTGCAAACGTTGTTTGCTCCGGATGCGAAAAATGCCAATCAGAAAGCCGTGGGTGAATATCTGGATTCCAATTTCACCCCGGAGAATGTAAACATATCCCCTACTACCAAAAGCCTGCTGATATCCATGAGTTCGCTTTTGTCCGCCGGCGTGGCGGCGGTGTTGGGTGAAATGACTCCCGGTATTTACAGCGGTTTGGCCGACGCATCCATTCAGGACAGTGTCTTCACCAGCCAGCAGGTATTTTCAGAAATTTCCAACAACTTTGCCAATCCAGGATTTAACATGGGCGGGCTTTCGTTATTGCAGACCAGTCAACAGGACCCATTTGCCCAATCCCTCGAAGCGGCAATGAATACCACCGGCGCAATGGCCAACAGCCCCGTTGATTACATGGATTCCCTGAATAACCCGGATGCGTCAAATTCCGATTCATCAATGGGAAATTGGTCGGGATTTGCAGCGGGAGAATTGGTACTGGATCGGTTGCCCCAAACCACTGATGCGCAGTCCGCGCAGCACCTTGAAAGCGGCGGTGTGTTAACGGGTGTGGATTATCGGCTGAATAAACATCTCCTTGCGGGTGCCATGTTCAACTGGATGTACTCCGGCACAACATTGGGTTACGCCGGGTCGCGGCAAAGCACCGAAAGCTACTCACCGGGATTATTTGTTGGATACAAACAGAAAAATATTTTTGTTGATGCCCTGGTGTCATACACGTATAACGACTACAAAATTGACCGCAATATCGGTATTCCCGGTTCCGCATCCACCGCAACCGGCGAGCCGACGGGCAATCAGTATGATGCCGCCACACTCGGCGGATATTTGTTCCCGATGACCTCCCATTTCAAAATCGGTCCGGCCGGCGGGGTGGGATATACCCATGCGGACATTGACGCTTTCAGTGAAACCGGCAGTCCATTTGCCATGAACGTGGGGCAACAGCATGTGGATTCGCTGCGGTCGCTTATCGGCTTTCAGGGCCAATACACGGTGTTTTCAACGCGCTATTTCAAGGATAACACATCCATTACCCGTCCCACCCTGGGCGTGAGCCTGAATGCCTATTGGCAGCACGAATTTCTGAATTCAGGCCGGGCGATAACTTCCAGCATTAATGGTCTGGGCAGCGGTTCATTTGTATTTCAGACCGGCTCGCCATCGCGCGATTCGGCATTAATGGGCTTGGGGATCAATGGCAGTATTTGCCCGCACGTAACGGTGTTCGCAAATTATGAATCACAAATTGGGGATAAAAAACAATTCGCCCAAACGGTGATGGTTGGCGCTGCGGTGAGTTTCTAATGCCCGCGCTTAACATCGGAGGCATTCTGCGGCTATAATTCCTCTTTCGGTCGCACGCGATGCGCCCGAGACGGAATTGAGGTAGTACGGATGAATCCAATAGCGCAACAAGACCCGGCATTGTGGCAGGCCATTTGCAACGAGCAGGGCCGACAGGAATCGACACTGGAACTTATAGCCAGTGAGAATCACGTTTCCGCCGCCGTCATGGCGGCCGCAGCCACCCCGTTAACCAACAAATATGCGGAGGGCTATCCCGGAAAACGTTATTACGGCGGCTGCCAATTTGTAGATGTCGTGGAGGATCTTGCGCGCGATCGGGCCAGGCAATTGTTCGGCTGTGATCATGCCAATGTGCAGCCGCACTCGGGTTCACAGGCCAATCAGGCGGTTTTCCTGGCGGCCTTAAACCCGGGTGATACGATCATGGGGCTGCATTTGGATCATGGCGGCCACCTCACGCACGGTAAATCGGTGAATCTTTCGGGCAAATGGTTTAAAGCCGTCCATTACACGCTGGATCCCAAAACCGAACGCATTGATCTGGCGCAAGTGCGGAAGCTGGCGCAGGAACACAAACCCAAACTGATCATCACCGGTGCCAGCGCCTACCCCCGTGCCTGGGATTTCGCGGGTTTTGCGGAAATAGCCCGGGAAGTCGGCGCGTTGCAGATGGCGGATATGGCGCACTTCGCCGGACTTGTGGCCGCGGGCCTGCATCCTTCGCCGGTACCCCATGCGGATTTTGTCACCACCACCACACATAAAACCCTCCGCGGCCCGCGATCCGGCATGACCTTGTGCAAGGCGGATTGGGCGAAGAAAATCGACTCGGCCGTATTTCCCGGCTTACAGGGCGGCCCCTTGATGCATATTATCGCCGCGAAGGCGGTGGCCTTTGGTGAAGCGCTTCAGCCGGAATTCAAAGTGTATTGTCAACAGATCATAAACAATGCGCAAGTGCTGGCCGAGGAATTAACCCGCTGCGGCTATCGTCTGGTTTCCGGTGGAACGGATAATCATTTAATGCTCATTGACCTGCGCGCAAAAGATGCCAATCTTACCGGTGCCGCCGTTGAGCAATGGTTGCAATCGGCGGGTATTATTGTCAATAAAAACATGGTTCCATTTGATACCCGCAAAGCAATGGAGACATCGGGAATCCGTCTGGGCACGCCGGCATTAACCACCCGCGGCCTTAAAGAGCCTGAGATGAAAAAAGTGGCGGAGTGGTTTGACCGCGCCGCTTCCAGCGCCGGTGAAGAAAAAACGCTCGGTCGAATTCGCGGTGAAATTTCTGAATTCACCCGCCAGTATCCATTGCCGCACCTGCAATGCAATGTTGTGGCCCCGCAACACATGCGGCAGCCCGCCGTCGCATCGGCGCGGTCATAGCAACAGAGGCGCTTGTGAACGACAACATTCTGATTCTGCAGCACGCGGCCTGCGAGCACGCCGGCAATATCGCGGCGGCTTTGCGAAGGGCCAACCGCGGCAGCGTCACACTGGAGGTGTATGCCGGTCAAAGCATTCCCGATGATATGGCATCCTACGCGGGGCTGGTGGTCATGGGCGGCCCCATGAGCGTGTATGAGCAGGCGGAATATTCCTTCATCATTGATGAACTGCGTCTGATTCAACAGGCATTGGCGCAAAACAAACCGATCTTGGGCGTGTGCCTGGGCAGTCAATTGCTCGCGGCGGCTCTTGGTGCCGCGGTGTTCCCCGGGCCGCGAAAAGAAATCGGCTGGCATCACATTTCCCGGTTACCAGCCGCGAAGGATGATGCACTTTGTGAAGCGCTGCCCGATAGCTTCATGGCTATGCACTGGCACGGCGATATTTTTGATTTGCCGGTTGGTGCCGTGCCTCTGCTGCGATCTGATTTGACGGCGATTCAAGCTTTCCGTTACGGCAACAACGCTTACGGCCTGCTTTGCCACCTGGAATTGACGTATCCGCAGATTGACTGCATGACCCGTGAATTTCGCGGCGAGTTGAATCAGGCGGGTGTATCCGGTGCGGATATTTTGAAACAATGGCCTGTTTATGGCGCGGAACTTGAGCGATTCGGGGGCGAACTGTTTTCCCGCTGGGTGGGACTGGTGAAATAACTGTGCCTCCCATCGCGGATTCAAGACAGGAGTTGATCCTTGAGTAACCATGCAAGTGTTGAAATAGCCTGGCTGCCCCATGGCCTGGGGTTGGAAATGCCATGCTATCAAACCCCGCACAGCGCGGGTATGGATGTGCAGGCCGCGGTCGTTGAGCCGGTTACCATCGCACCGCTGCAGCGGGTTTTGATTCCGTGTGGTTTTGTCATGGCCATTCCCGCGGGCTATGAAGCGCAAATTCGTCCGCGCTCGGGGTTGGCATTGAAAAATGGCATCACGCTGCCAAATTCTCCCGGCACCATTGACTCGGATTACCGCGGTGAATTGAAAATCATTATGATTAACCTCAGTTCGGAGCCATTTACCATCACACGGGCAATGCGCATTGCCCAGATGGTCATTGCACCGGTGACACGCGCAACATGGAAATTGGTTGATTCACCCGAACACCTCTCATCAACACTCCGCGGCACCGGCGGCTTCGGCAGCACGGGGCATTAGGCTGGCTGGAACGACACAACCACGGGCTGTCCATACCCAATCCCCTTCTATCGCACAAAGAGCGAGCATTTTTCGTACGAGAATCAACAATGATCCAAAATCATGTTCCATGCCGACACGGATTTACGATAAGATGCCGCGTCGCATTCTTCGCTGTCGTTCCGGCTCATTCTCAGCAGCCCGGTTGGAACACTGTGCATAAAGCGCCGTCTCATGCAGTACTTTAGCTGCAACGCCGTTGGGGCTATCAATATGCAACGCAGCTACTGTCCGCCTTTAGCAATCGAGTCAGCGCCGCCCCTTGGCATCGGGTTACGAATACAGATGTGTGGCGTTGGTCGGTTCAACGTACCGCATCAATTCTCAATTGACAAAACCCACTCCGCATTATAATGTAACATCAGTTGATGCAACTGTTGCATAGTAGTGGTGTCGTAGCGGGTTGCTCATATAGCATCATTTTCCGGGCTGGGCAGGTGAACGATGTACAATTCGCAGTTGTGCAGAGTGGCAAAAGGAGTGTCTATGGGACTCAATCAACTGCGGTACATGCGGATCTTTAAATTCGCCGCTATTCTGGCGTTGGCCGGATCGCTGCTTTTTGGTCACAGCGTATCCGCGGCCGCGGTTAAGGTGCAAGTGATTAAAACCTCGACCGGCTGGCAGTTGCTGCGCGGCGGCAAGCCCTATTTCATAAAAGGAGCGGGTGGAAGCTATTCCCTTGCGGCATTGAAGGCCGCTGGCGGCAATTCGGGCCGCACATGGGGGGCGGATGGCATTCAGGGGCAGTTGAACCGGGCGGCGAAGCTGGGCATGACCTGCACGGTGGGCATGTGGCTGGCCCATCCCGGAAATGGTTTCAGCTATAAAAATAAAGCCCAGGTGCAGGCGCAATATGAACAATGTAAAAAATATGTCCTCGAATATCGTAACGACCCGGCGGTGTTGGCGTGGGGCATCGGCAATGAAATGGAAAATGGTTACGACCATAAAGTGCTCTGGCAGGCGGTGGAACAAATTGCCCGCATGTGCCATCGTTTGGATCCAAACCACCCCACTATGACTGTCGTGGCGGAAATCGGCGGCCACAAGGTGCAAAAAATTAATAAGTATTGCCCGGATATCGATATTATCGGCATTAATTCATACGGTGGCGGGCCATCGCTTTATAAGCGCTATATCAAAGCCGGCGGTGTGAAACCTTATGTGATTACTGAATTCGGCCCGCCGGGTACCTGGGAAATAGGGCGCGACAACCTGGGCTTGCCACCGGAAATGACCAGCACGCAAAAATCGCTGTATTATGCCCGCACGTATCGTAACAGTGTTTTAGCCGCCAAAGGGCTTTGCCTGGGCTCGTATGCATTCACCTGGGGCTGGAAGGTGGAAGCCACACCGACGTGGTTTGGCCTGATTCTCCCCGATGGCCGCCGCCTCGGCGCGGTGGACCAACTTGAGCATTTGTGGACTGGGCACTGGCCGGCCCATTTATGCCCGGATATGAAAAGCCTGAAACTCAACGGCCCGGACAAGGTTAAACGCAATTCAGAGTTAACCGCGTACGCGGTTGCTTCCGAGCCTGGCGGCGGTGCGCTGAAATACCATTGGGTTTTGCGGCGCGACATTTCCAACCTGCCGTCCAATGGTGGAGAATCTCGGCCCATGCCGCGGAAATATCCCCGCGCCATTGTCCGGCAGCATGGCGGCGATGTCACCGTGCGGATGCCGGATAATGGCGGTTATTACCGGCTTTTCTGTTACGTGTATAACAATCACAATGGTGCCGCGGTGGGGAACATTCCACTGATGGTTACCGGTCCGATTCGTCCGATGCGAATTCCCCGATCCCATCTGCCGCTGGTGTTGGTGGGGAAGAATGCCGATGGCATGCCATTTATTCCCACGGGTTGGATGGGAGATTATAAAAATATCTCCTACGGGACCGCGAACTTCGGGCCGCCGGGCAGCCATCACTGTGTGCGAATTCAATACAAATCTTCCAGCGGCTGGGGCGGCATAGCTTGGCAAAACCCGGCCAACGACTGGGGTAAAACCGATGGCGGCTTGAATTTGACCGGTGCCTCGAAGCTGACGTTCTGGGCGAAGGGAAAAGTCGGCGGCGAGAATATCACATTTGGCGTTGGCCTGATTGGAGCCGATCAACCGTTCCATGATTCCGCGCACGTCTCAAAAGTTATCACACTCACAGCGCACTGGAAAAAATATTCCATAAGCCTGAAGGGGCGGAATCTCAAGAGGATTATCACCGGATTTTACTGGACCGGCGGTGGAAATGGTTCGCCGTTTACCTTCTACATTGATAATGTTAAATTTGTCAAGTAATGCCATTAACCACTGGTACATCAACAAGGATAATATCGCTGAGAACAAGGAGTATCACAGATGTTGACAACACATTCCTTCCGCCTGCCGCGTTCGCAGACAGGCTGGCTCGCCATGCTTTTGGCCGTTATGGCGATCCTCGGCTTGATGAATCGACAGGCATTGGCCGCCGCGAAACATGCCGGTGCCAAAGTGTCACTTCCTCTGGTGATTTATTCCGACGGACAGGGCCCATCGGGTTACATACCCGCCGGCTGGATGGGCAATGCGGCGGCCATCAAATACAACGGCAGTTGCACCACGCACCCGCGGAAAGGCGGCAGCAATTGTCTGAAAATTCAATACACCTCCCGCAGTGGCTGGGGCGGCATTGCCTGGCAAAATCCCGCCAACAATTGGGGCGATCAATCGGGCGGATTCAACCTTACCGGCGCGAAAAAACTTACATTCTGGGCCCGCGGAAAAAAAGCCGGGCAGGTAGTCAATTTCGGTTTCGGTCTTATCGGCTCGGATAAAAAATATCATGACACCGCTAAAGGAAAACTCTCGGTCACGTTAACCCGGCATTGGAAAAAATATTCCATCAGCCTGAAGGGCAAAGACCTCAAGCGCATAGTCGTGGGCTTTTTCTGGACGGCCGCCGCCGCCAATGGCAAGCCGTTTACGTTTTATCTCGATAAAATCGAATACCGGAAATAATCGCGGCCGCTTTGCAGTCTCGGCGGTGATCGTTTTGGAAGTTGCGATATGACCGACTCCCCCATTGGTGCCGCACGGTCATTTGTATGTGCGAGCGGAAAAAAATCGTGGCGATGTTGCTTCATCGCCACGATTTATCGCGCGGGAGGTGTCGCGACGAGTGCACACTTTGACTTTGCGGCGATGAGATCGCTTGGTCATTAACAGTGCAGCACCGCCAAGTGCCGCAAAACCCAGCATGGCGGGTTCAGGCACCGGCGTGCTGGTAATGGACATGTTGCTCCATTGCACGTCACTGCCGTTGCCGCCGTTATTATCAATATATTGGACTTGTGTCGGCCCGCCGGTGGCCATGTTAATACTTCCGGTAAACGTGGTCGGACTGCCCCCGCCAATGTTCCCGCCGGCCGTCAGACTGTAATTACCGGTTGAACTTAACAAACTGAACGCGAAGGTGTCATCGGCGTGATAATTATAGAGAATATTCCCGGAGTCCGGCTCAAAATAGGCACCACCATTGGTGCCGTCGGAAGCCCAATATTCACCACCGCCAAAGCAGATCATGGAGAATAAAACCTTCCCCGACGAATCCAGGAGGGCAAAACCCATATTGGAGTCCGCGGTACTGGGATTGGTATTGGCCACCGATGTGCTGGTTTGGCCATTGTCAAGACTTAAATCGGTGGTGAATGTCTGACCCGCGGTCAGAGCGGAATTAAAGGATCGTGTGGCCGTGGTAATATCCGTGTTCAATCCGGTATCACCGCCCGTGCCGGGATAAACATAAATATCAAATGCGGGGGTCGAAGGGGAAGTGATACCGGCATTGGTGCCGATAAATCCACCGCCTCCGCCGCCAGCTCCGGAAGGACCGGTATAGGCGAAATTCACATTCCATGCACCGAAACCTGTTCCTGCGTTGCCGCTGAAACCGCTGGTATAATTTGCCGCGCTGTCGCTGGCGAGCACGGTGGCATGGGCTGTTGAAACGCTGATCCCCGCCGCCGCAGCGGCTAATAAAACTCCAGAAAGCATCAACTTGTGATTTAACATAGAAAGCACTCCAATTAACAGGTACTGAAAAAAATGTGGAAACGACCTTTCAGGGCGGCGCGATCGCTACGTTCTTAATAATTTCATATTCTCGCTCCTTTCTTCGCCGATAAATTCACACACAAAGGATTTCATTTGCCGATACTTATCTTTCCGCTGTGCCAATTGCCGCAGCCGTGATTGAACTTGAGCTTTCATAGCCCCGGTAGTCCGCAATCTTGAGTATTGCGTGGCCCGGTCTTTTGAAAGTAATGCCGCTGAAACGCGCACAGGTGTAAGCCCAAGGCTTGTGACTTAGCACCGCAAAACCCACCTGCGACATTTTCGTCCCTTTCGCAAATCGGATGGAACCCAGTTTTTTCCAGACTCCCCGCATTGGGCGATAAAAGCCGCTTATCGTAAAGCCGGTTCGCACCAGTTTCAGTCGCACGGGAAAACCCGGCATTGGTGCCATGGTCTGTGTAACATTTGCATCCGCCGCCGGTCGGCACGTCCAAGCGACCATATTTCCGGGAATAGCGTTTATCATCGCAAAGGCTGAATCCGATGCTTCCGACTCTCGCAACATCAAGCCCGCTTTGGCCCATTGGCTGCTCTGCAACAATTGCATCAATGTTGCAGAAAACGAGAAATTCTCCGTTGCCCGGTGGTACAGGAAATGAAACGAATCGTGGCGATTAAAAATATCTGTACCGCTGCCGAAGATCGCCAAATAGCCGTTGGTGAGTTTTTGTCCGCCGCGCCTGGCTCCACCGATGTCGGCCTGCCTCCAATCGCGCAGGGCAATGCCATGGGGAATGTGTGTTGGCAGCACCGGCGGTGGCGCGACATAGGGTAGATCGAGCCTGGGGGCGCGGCGGCTGGTCAGAGCGTCCAGCAGCGGACGGTTGATAGCCAATGGAATTGTGCCCATCGACTTGAAATAAGCCAGAATCTGCGACTTGCTGCTGTGCCGGACAGATATCGCCGGTAAGTTGTTGGCATTGGACACCATGTACCATGAATTATCAGTAGCCCCGCCTTGCGGCTTAATGAGTTTGTAACTCCACATGGTGGCGGCCCATCCATTGGCCGCAAATGTGTCATAATCCTTTCGCATCATTGCCGGGCCGCCGCTTTGATTCAACACCACATTAAACTCACCAACATAAAACGGCACGCGGGCGGATTGAATGAATGATTCCATGGAGGGAATTCGGCGATCAATAAACCAGGCCATCGTTGCCAATCCCGGCGGATTTCCGAACAGACCAGGATAAAAGTGCGATGTGTACGCCACCTGCGTCCAGCCATGCGACGACGCTCTGCCCCAGAATCGCACCGAACCGGAAAGCAGATTGGGCATAAACATGATGTGACGATGGTCGACGGCCCGCACCGCTTGGTAAATCTTTGGCATCAGTGCCAGAAGTTTCGGAGCCATGTTCTGATGAAAATTGCCATAAGGCTCATTTAACAGATCATAACCGGCAACGGTGGGGTTGCCATGGAAATGTGCGGCAATAGCCCGCCATAGATTGATTGTGCGCTGCTGGTCAACGCGACTGGTCCAGAGTTTATCCCGTTTGATCCGTCCGGTCGGGCCGTCAATACTCTGCCGTCCCGGCGCGGCGTGCATGTCTAAAATCACGTATATATGGTTTTTGGCTCCCAGAGCCACTGCCCGATCAAGCCAGTAGAAAGGGTGGTGCCGCATGGCGTATGGTGGTTTGACGTGTTCGAGAAGCTGATAATTGAAGGGGACGCGCACCACATTGAAGTTAAATTTACGGATAAGCTTGAAATCCCGGTTGCGGATGAAATTAGCGCGATACACCTGCATAAGATGATGTTCCGCGGCAGCTCCGAATCGCTTCTTGAATATCTGTTCCACGGAATATTGATCAGGATAATGCCACGCCTGCATCCATGGCTCAAATAACAACCAGCATCCCAGATTGCATCCGCGGAGAATCAAGGGCTTGCCGTCCGCAACAAAGCGGGTGCCGGAAGTGCCCACGAATGGCATCGAGTGCCGTACCACGGCCCGCACTTGTGCGGAACCTCCCATGGCAGCCAGCAGTGCCGCGCCAGCGACAAGAGCGGGAGGCCTTAAAGCTTTTACAATCAGCGATCGCATAAATATATGGGCCCTTCAGCGGATGATTCATCCAACAATGTAGTACTTGGTAACCCCAATTGCCGCCATGCAATGACACATCGGCTCCAATTAAGGCTCGCCGATCTGCCACCATGGAACAGACCATCCGTCGGTGCAGAACTTGGTGTAGCCGAAAGAAGTGATTGTGTTCGCTTGTCCATTGGCCAGCAGATAGAAAGTACTCTGCAGTGCGGAATATTTCACCGAATCCACATGGCCATCGACATAATTCACATTGATCCACGGATCGGGCTGATTGGGATGATGCGGGTACTCGTTGGGTGCCCAGTTGCTGTAGACTTCGCCAAACCAGAGTACCGCCTGCGAGGCGTTGTTAACCTCAGTGTCGCGTGTTCCCGCCGCGATCCAATCGTTGTAAAAATAATCTACTGCTCCGCTGGAGAGCCGCCACGTTTGATTGCCGCCCTGTTCGGCTTGTACCGCCGGATCAATAAACACCGGGTATGTACAGGGCGAAATCATATAGAGACATGGGCATAGTTTATATGGTATAATATTCGTGTTTACGTAGTTTGCGCCGGCGGCTCTATTGTGGTACAAATGACGTCTGGTACGCGTGGCCACGCGATGGAAT
>JAJYZY010000238.1 GCA_021799715.1 Planctomycetota bacterium
GCCGACCCAGGGACATTTTGAAGCCGGACAAGTCTTTCAGGAAAGTTTTGACATTCATCAAGCCAAAGAATCTTTAGCGGAAGTATATGAACTGGCGGACGTTATCGTACCAGGCCACGACAACGTGTTCGTAAACCCGCGCGGGCAGTGACAGAGGTTTATTCCAGGACGGCTAAGGCGTCGTCAAGGGTGCGGCAGGTGGTGATCTGCATCTGCGGGGTAGCGGCAGCCGCGGCGGCTTTGTCGGTTTCGCTACGGTGAATGGGGACCAGCAGGCGGCTGTAGCCCAAGCGGGCGGCTTCGCTGATGCGCTGGCCCAGTGCGCCAATTTGCCGAAATTCTCCCAACAGACCCAGTTCACCCATCACCAGCGTGCGACTGGAAAGGCCGCGCTTCATGCGCGCCCCGGCGATGGCCAGAGCGATGGCGGCGTCGGCGGCGGGGTCATTGACCCGCATGCCCCCCACCACATTGACAAACACGTCCTGATCCACCAGACGCAATCCGGAGCGTTTCTCCAGAACCGCAATAATCATCGCCACGCGATTGGCATCGCACCCGCTGACTTTGCGGCGGGCGGCTCCTAACATGCTGTCGGCGGTCAGAGCCTGAATTTCCAGAGCCAATACACGTGATCCCTGCGTGACGGCACAAATGACGCTGCCGGGGGGTGATCCGGCGTGCGGTTCAATTAACAGTGCCGACGCATCCTGTACACTTTCCAAACCGGCGGCACCCATGCGAAAAAGGCCCACTTCCAAGGTGTTTCCGTGGCGATTTTTAACACAACGCACAATGCGGTGATCGTGATGCGTATCGCCTTCAAAGTACAACACCGTATCGACAATATGCTCCAGAAGTTTCGGCCCGGCCAGAAGACCCTGTTTGGTTACATGGCCCACTAAGCATACCGCCGTTCCGCCGGCCTTGGCCAGATAGACCAGTTCCGTGGCACAATCCCGCAGTTGGGAAACACTGCCCGGCGGCGAATTATTGGTGGGTTCATAAATCATCTGGACCGAATCAATGACGCACAGATGCGGACGCAACTTCTGGATTTGCCGCCCGATTTTTTCCAGGTTGGTCTGCGCGTAAATCAGCAGGCGATCATCATCCACGCCCAGCCGCTTGGCCCGTAATTTGGTCTGCTGGGCGGATTCCTCGCTGCTGACATACAAAACGCGATGGCCTTGCCGGGCCATGCGATCTCCCGCCTGCAGCAGCAGAGTCGATTTGCCAATGCCCGGGTCACCCCCCAGCAGCACGGCGGCACCCGGCACAATTCCGCCGCCCAGGACGCGGTCAAACTCCGGCAGGCCGGTGGGCATGCGGGGAATATCCAGTTCCGGAATTTCCGATAACGGCCGGGCGGGAACATCATCGTCGGAACCAAAGCGTTCAGGCCGACTTTCGGAGGAATCGTCTGATAAGGCCCGCGGCCGATGCGGGTCGGCGGCGGCCTGGGTCATTTGTTCAAAGCTGTCCCAGGCATTGCAATCCGGACATTTTCCTAACCATTTGGGCTGAATAGCACCGCAATCACGACAAACAAAGTAGGTTTTAGGTTTTGCCATGCGGGCAATTATACCCAGAGCGTAAACGTTGGGTGCTTAAGGCCTTAATTTTCGCAATCGGCGATTTAGCCAAAGAAAAAATGGCAATTTTTTGCTTGTGTTTCTGACCTGAAACGCCGAAAATGTTAGTTGGATGAACCTAACGGAGTAAACGAAAGGGGGTATCTCGGCAAACAATGTTCGATCAAAAACCAGGTTGAACTGAAAATACCGCGCCGGCGGCCTGAAATTTAAAGTGCATCAGAACTAACACGCTATTGTTAATTCATTTTTATATCTGATGTCTTTAATGTCCATGTCGCAAGGGGCGGTTTTTCATGCGCAGCAGGCGCGGGAGATGGGGATGTGCTTCTTTCGTTGATCATCTCGGCGAGCGTCAGATGCGGCTGATTCAAAAGCGATCCAGAGGGTCCTGCCGGAGCGACAGCGGCTTATCTAACAGCTCACTTAAAACAAAAACACTGCGCAGGGCATGGGGATTATTCATCACCGCCCGGACGGTTTGCGCCGGAGTTCGCGAAACGGCGGCGGGCTTGGCGGCGGCTGGGGAAGTTTTTGCCGCGGTTGAAGCGACCTTAACGTCGGACGTAGTTTCGACAGCAGTAGCGGCAGTGCGATTTTGCGACGGGGATCGTTTTGCATTCGCCCGCGCCGCGTTACGGTCAGACGCGGCCGCCGGCCGCGATTGCCGACCAGGTGACGCCGAAGGCTGATTGGCGGGTTTAACCACTTGCCGATTGCCGGGCTGGCGGGCTGCGGCACCTGAAGTTGCCGGACGCGTGCGGATATTCTGGCGAAGTGCTTCCTGCGCCGCCCGGCGGCGGGCCTGCTCGGCCTGCAGTTGCTGGATGCTTATGCGTCCGGCAAGAATATCCTGCGCCAGTTGTTGCGGATCCTTGGGAAGATCGGCCATTCGTTTATTCCTTTTTCCTGGACTCGGGAATTTGAAATCTCAAATTTGATATTTCAAATCACTACTGTCCGGTTAACAACACAGGAAAAGGCCATTTTAATCCGGCGGCATAAGGGTTTTGTGCATCTGGGGCATGGTACACGATTTGAAACTTGTCCACTGGAGAAATCCCCAAAATTCCCTGAAATATCGCATATATCACGTCGCCCATCGGTCTTAACCGGACAGTAGTGATTTCAAATTTCAAATCTCAAATCCGCGGTCGCACACCGTTGCGCGATGGCGTTGCGGCGTGGAGC
>JAJYZY010000239.1 GCA_021799715.1 Planctomycetota bacterium
GGGCAGATCGGTTTGTGCAGCAAAGGCAGCCGTAGCCGCCAGGTTGGTTCCGCCGCCGATTTGCAGCGTACCACCGGTAAAGCTGGTATTGGTACCGAGGTTAAATGTGCCGTTCTGCAGGATCAGAGTGCTGCTGGCACCAATGCTGGTAATCGCACCGAGATTAAGGGTGTTGCTCGCGCCGCCCGCGTCAATGAGATTGGAATTAACCGTTGTAGTATCGGCAAGGGTGATGACTCCCAGTGTGCCGGTACTGCCGGCGGTACCAGTGATGTACAGCGATCCACCCGTAACACCCACAGCACCGAAGTTTACAGCGTTGCTGTTCAGGTTGGTGTACGTTGCGCCTATAGACAAGTTATTAGAAATATTAAACACAACAGAACTATTCAGGCGGCTGGTACCGGTTACGGTAATCGAACCGCCATTGGTGGCATCAAGAGCGCCGGTGAAACCGGACATGTCACCGGAAAGGTCCAATGAACCGTTAGTGCCGTTGACGGTAAGACCGCCGGAGCCAATAACCGCACCGGCAAAAATATCCGCTTCAGACGGATTGACAGTCAAGACATTGGTTCCAGCGAGATTAAGGGTACTGCTGCTGTTGCCGTTGAGGTTGGCGATAGAAAAGCTATTACCAACTGTAAATTCTCCACCGGTCATATTGACATTGCCGCTGCCGGCCAGCGACCCGGTAACGTCCAGTGTACCTCCGCTGATGGTCGTACCGCCGGTATAGGTATTGGAACCGGAAAGAGTCAGTCCACCGCCGGTGAGGGTTAAGCCGCCGAGGCCCGAAATTCCGCCGGCAAATGTACCACCGTTGTTAACGGTTAAGGTATCGGTAACAGCAGTAAGACCGATCTTTGAACTAGCGGCACCAGTCAGCACACCGACGGTTTGTCCGCCGACATTATTATTGACATTAACAGTTGCATTGGCATCTAAAGTTAAATTGCCACCGCTGGTAAGTGAACCGGTGGTCCCATTGCCGATATTCAGGGTTACGGCATTCCCCGTCGCATCACCCACGGTGGTTCCGCCAGTATTGGTTTCGGATGCAGTCATGGTCACAGCAGAATTGCCATTTGTTGAATCCGTAACTGTCAGTGCCCCCGCCCCGCTGATTACGCCGGAATAGGTGCCAGAGTTACCATCGGCATTAATAGTACCATTACCCGCCAAGGCCAGATTATTGGCGACATTCAAATTCGCCGCTCCAAATTGTACGGTGCCATTATTCCCGGCAATGGTATTATTAACAGTTATTGTGTTACCAGCGCCGCCGTTGCCCAAGGCATTGGATGTCCCAAGCTGCACCGTCACACCGTTGTTGATAGTGGTAGCGCCGGTAAAGCCGCTGTTGGTGTTGGTAAGCGAGATAGTGCCGGAATTAGGAACTAAACTGGTTAAAGCCAGCGGGCCCGTGCCGCTTAGAGTACCATTCAGGTTGGTAACCTGGCCATCAGTGTCAATTGTGCCACCCTTATTGTTGACCGTTATTGCATTGGTGGCAAATGTCAGTGTGCCGCCGCTGCCGTTGCCCAGTGTCCCGCCATCAAAGGTGATTCCACCACCGGTAACCGCGGAAGCCGAGGTTAATGCAACCGCTATCGCTCCTTTGGTATTGTTGAGATCCAAATTTCCGGTGAAGCCAGAGTTAGTACCCGCAAGTGCAATTTGACCATTGGTCAATTCCAGGTTGCCGGTACCGGAAAGATTACCCGACAGGAGCAGGCCGTTGCTCCCTGTGAGTCCGCCGCCATTGATGACGTTGTTATTGGCACCGCTGACGGCGATGTTGTTATTGATAATCTGCGAGGTTCCACCCGTATATTGGAAGGTGCCTTCATCCAATGCGATGCCGACTGTGGAGGCAGGCAAAGCAGCCCCATTACCCGATGCAAATTGCACCACGGTATCGTCTGAACCGTCGCCAATTTGCAGGATATTGGCGGTAAAGCCAGCGTTGTTATTGATACCAGATGGTGCCAATTGGAATGTACCATCCTGAAGTTGCATCACCGCGGTACCGGAACCGGTGATAGATCCGCCGAGAATTACGGTATTGGTGATTCCGCCACCGCTGATAACATCGGTTCCACTGGTACCAAGATTAATGTTTCCCAAGGTGGTGGTACCGCCGTCAAAAAGATTCAGGGTTTGGGTAGTTGTACCGCTGGCGCTGCTGAAGGCAAACGCATCGGTTGCCGGCAAATTGGCGGCCAGGGCAATTCCCAGTGTGCCACCGTTTTCAATGGTGGTCAGGCCGTCATAATTGGCCAAACTGCCGGTGATATTCAACGATCCGCCGCCGGTACCGTTGATGGTTAAACCTGTGGTGCCGCCACCGGTAATATTTCCGGCAAAGGAATCGGCTGTGGTGGGCGCTACGGTCAATGTAAATTCGGCCCCCAGAGTAATGGCGGAACCGGAAACGCCGGACAAATCGGTAATACTCAAATTATTGGCCAAATTCAATGTCGCACCATTTCCGATGCTGGTAGGCCCGGTGTAAGTATTGCCGGAACCGGAAAGGGTTAATGTAGCCGAGCCGTTGGTTGGGGCATTGATGGTCAAGCCCCCCAGACCGATGATGTTACCGCTGAAGACGCCGCCGTTGTCCACAGTCAAGCCATCGGTGGCCGCCAAAAGATTGATTGTGCCGGAACCCGATAGCGTGGCAATGGTTTGGCCGGTGCCATTGTTCAATTCAAAAGTTCCTGGACTATTTACCGTGAGGTTGCCATCGGTATTCAATGAGCCGCCGGTGCCCAATTCCAAAG
>JAJYZY010000240.1 GCA_021799715.1 Planctomycetota bacterium
CTGCTGGTGGATTTTCTTAGCGCCCCCGGTCCGCTGGAACTCATACTCAAGGCCCGCCGCGCCAATGTGCCGGTCGTATTGGACATTGAGGGCCAATGCGCGGAGTCTGCCTCGGTGCTGGAACACGTGGATCATCTCGTGGTGCCGGAAGAATTTGCCCGGTGGTCAACCGGAAAGCAGGATTTGCAAGCTGCCTGTGCGGCACTGGCCGGCATACGGCGTGCCGCGACCGTCATAACCGCGGGAGCCCAGGGGTGCTGGTGGACCGATTCGCCCCAGCGCCCGCCGATGCACTTCCCGGCGTTTGTGGTCAAGGCGGTGAATACCAACGGTTGCGGCGATACATTCCATGGTGCCTACGCTCTGGCCATTGCGATGAACTTTTCCATTGGCGAAGCGGTATGTTTTGCCAGTGCCAGTGCCGCCATCAAAGCTGCCGGCTCGGGTGGCGGTTGGGATGCATTGCCCAGTGCGGCACAAGTGGTGGGCTTTCTGCATCAGCGTTTGCACGCGGATGATCCGCTGCGAAATGTGCTAGGAAGACTTGAACCGTTAATATCCCATGGCGCAGCGCCTGTAGCAGCAACAGCGGACCGCGAATCGCTCGAGATCTTTCAAGAGACTCAGGAAGAGAGGGAAAAATGATCAACGTGGCTTTGGTTATTGACGCCATCGGCAGTTATGGGCGCGGATTACTGCGCGGTATCGCGCGTTTTGTGCATACGAACTCTGACTGGGCGGTGCGCTACGAGGAATGGACTGAGCAGGACGATCTGCCGCACTGGCTGTCACGCGGCAAGTTTCAGGGAGTGTTATGCCGAGTTCGCAATTCCCGGCAGTTTGAGCCATTACGCCGGCTCGGCATTCCCATTGTTGACCTGGGCAGTTTGATATCCCCGCCGGGCGTCGCCAATATTCACAGTGATCATCTGCGAATTGCGCAAATTGCGGCCGAGCACCTGGTTCTCTGTGAGTTATCTAATTTCGCATATTGCGGATTTGAAGGACGACAATTTTCCCAGTTGCGCCAGGCCGCTTTCCAGAAATTCCTAAGTCAACGCGGCGCGGAATCAGAGGTCTTTGACGTATCGCTGCGCTCCAGCGGATTATCCAAAAAGAGAAGGGAGGGACAGGCTTTGTCGTATGATTCGAAACTCGCCGCATGGCTCAAAGGACTTCCTAAGCCCGTGGGAATCATGGCGTGTAATGACCTCTGCGGGCGGCATATTCTGGCGGTATGTCAGGAACTGGCTCTGCGCGTGCCGGAACAGGTTGCCGTCGTCGGCGTGGACAACGATGAAGTGCTCTGCGAGTTGGCGATCCCGGCATTAAGCAGCGTTGATCCGGGATCGGACAAAATCGGTTTTGAGGCCGCGGAATTGCTTAATAAAATCATTCGCGGCGCGAAGCTTCCCGTTAAGCCGCTGCTCGTGGCACCGCGGGATGTCGTCATGCGCACGTCAACGGATATTATTGCCGCCGGCGATGACACCGTGGTTGCGGCGATGCGATACATTCGGAATCATGCGGGAAGTACCACGACTGTTGAAGATGTGTTACAGCACCTGGCGGATCAATCCCTGTTAATTTCCCGTAGCACCCTGGAAAGACGATTTAAGACGCTGCTGGGATTTCTTCCTCACGATGAGATCGTGCGTGTGCGCATAGACCGCATAGAACGCCTACTGAAGGGTACCGATTACCCGCTTTGGCGGATCGCGGAAATTGTGGGCCTCAGTGATGAGCCGCATCTGAGCAGATTTTTTAAATTGTATAACGGCTTGGCCCCCGGTGAATTCCGCCGCCGCGCCAGTCTGGGGCTGGTGTGAAATCTGGCGGAGCGTGCGCGATTCTGATCCGGCCGACCTGCCCAGGCGGATTCACGAACCGATTGTTCGTACCCGGGCCGGCGATAATATTCGACCCATTTAAAGTCGCACACTTAACGCGTACACTAAAGTTAACGTCGGGCGGATCAATGGAGCTGACGAAAAGTGGCACAGTTATTGATGAAAAGCGGCACTTCCATTATGAGTGCCTAAGCGTATATTCAGGATCGCTGTAAAATTCTTCTGGAGCAAATGCTGATGCGCAAGGCTTTAATACCGGTGGTCAGAGTCAAGACCGTTGTGATGTTGGCGATTTTATTAGTTGTCTTCGCGCTCAATAAAATGGGATGCGCAACGGCGGACGCCAATGGTGATAGCCACGCTGCGCTCGCTGTGATGCGCTTGCGTGCAGGCCGGAATATGGACGGCGGTTGGCTGCTGGATAAGATGCCGAACTTTCATCGCTGGGGGCCCCAAGCGGTATTGACGCCGTCGCAAATAGCACAGTTGCATTGTCCGTGGCCGGTAGGAGTGTGGAGGCCGGTACAACTGCCTGATGATTACATTGTTGGCGGTAAGTTCTCTCATAGGAACAATCCGGGGCATGGATCGCTTCCGGTATATCCGGCGTGGTATCGGCGGACGTTCAACGTGCCGGCCACAGCGCGTGGTAAGACCATCTGGTTGAATTTTGGCGGGGTGTATCGGGACGCCGTGGTATTTATTAACGGTAAATTGGTGGGCCAGCATCCCAGCGGATATACCGGTTTTCGATACAACATCGGCAAGTTCCTGCATTACAGCCGTCCCAATATCCTGGCGGTGTTTGTCGATCCGCGTTTCTTTGAGGGTTGGTGGTATGAAGGAGGCGGCATCTATCGCCATGTGCGCCTGATCATTACCGATAAACTCCATGTTGCCCCCTGGGGCACGTTTGT
>JAJYZY010000241.1 GCA_021799715.1 Planctomycetota bacterium
TGCCAGATTTTTCCGCGCCGCAAAATATATATTCCCGAACCCGCCATTACGGTTCCCACTATGATATAAACCGAATAATTGAACCAATCGGCTCCCATTAATGCCATGACCGGCTTAACAAAAAGGAATGCCAATTCCGATGCAATTGAACGCTGAAGCGTAAATGCCAGCGAAAAAAGCAGTCCCGCCCTCATCCCGCCTTTCCAACTGTAGCTGCCGACGCTGTAGCTGAACGTGATGGGCCAGGTGTGCTCATCAGGGGTTATGCCATGCACCATGCCCAGAAGGAAGGCCGTAGCCAAAATGGCCGCCACGGTCATCCCCACACCGCTGGGATTCCACAAATTTAGATTCGCCAGGATCACCGCGTGCATGATTCCACCTCGCCAAAGCATGTCAATAATTGCTGCAACACAACACCTTCCGCCAATAATGCCGAATCCTCATGCCTTCGCCGCCGCATGACGCCGCGCCAGATGGGATGGCAGTTTTCCCTGCGGCACGTGCTGCCCGCAGGTGGCGCATTGATCGGCTTTTTCAAAACAATCAGCACACAACAGCTCGCCGGTCTTCTCAAATTCAGTCAGCCGAAGCTGATCCGATTTGGGCATGGCTTTTACCAGCTTCCGCAAACGAGGCATCACCGGCAGCGCCGTATGGCATCCGGTGCAGGTTGCAAATTCAAGCTGCTTGAGCAGCAGTTCAATTTCATGGCTGCGATTGGCCGGAATGGTGCCTTTACCTTCACACAACGGGCACAGATGCCCCAGGTACGCATAGACGGCATCACGAATTAATTCGCTTTTGTTTTTGACACTGGCCAAAAGCTCCGCAAGTTTCGCGTCTACCTTAAACGCCATGACCTGATCCTTCGGCATTTTTCCGGATTGTTGATTTTTACGCATCAAATATTCCTTACAACCGCCCTGCCGGATCGCGGCGAACCGGGCTGACAGTTAGATTATACAATGTATTACACTGTCATGACAACTGCGTAATACTTCCTTATACGCTTATACCCGTGGCGCGGTTCGCCATTAACCCAAGAAATGGACTTGGGGCATTGGCAAGGTCGGCGGATAAAATCACGATCTCAGCGGCGCGAACGATACATTTATCGGCTCGTTGCCGGATGCCGGACGGGAGGTTTCATCGCGTTAACCGGCGCTATTTGCGGGAGCATTTTGGCCGATACGGCAAGTTTGACCCGGGCCATGGACGGATCCAGGCGAATCGCATGGCGATAAAACTTCTCCGCATATTTCCGATGTCCGGCCAGATAACTCACATGGGCCAATTCCATCCACCCGGTGGCAAAATCCGGCTTGAACTTCAAAGCCATTGCCAGATCACGGGCGGCAGGAGCATATGCCCGCAGCGCTACAAGACAATTCGCCGAGTTGGTCCATGCGTCCACGGAGCCGGGATCATGCAGCAGATACCATCCATAATAATGCAGCGCGCGATGGAAATGTCCCGTGACCATGTATCCGGCGGCCAGATTAAATACCACCGGCAGGCAATGGCGGTGCATGGCGTTGGCTGCCACAAGTTGCTTCATGGCCGGACCATATTGCTGCCGCTCCAGAAGCGTAGCGCCATACAGCGCCTTGACAATAAATGAATTCCGATTGTGCCGATAAACATAATGCCAGAGCGTATAATCCCAGTCGTAAAGTCTGCTTTGATTAAAGCTTACCCACCCCAACACCACCAGCAGCGCGGTTGCCACACTCAAAGCCAACAAGTGCTTCCATTGCCCCAATCGATCAGCCGCCCGGTAGATCAACTCACCGGCCAATACCAGCGGCCCAATACATGCAAGGTACTGATAATGGTCCGCGACAAAACTGTAGATCTGCGTGTAAAACGTGATAAAGCCCAGCACCGGCCCAATGGTAATAAGATAAAACAACATGGCCGCAAACGGACCGCGGCCGATGCGATCCTTCATCAGCCAGAGAAATACCATCAGAACAGCCGCGGCGATTGCCCAGAGATATCCAAGACTATGCCCCAAATGCCAGCGGGGATAAATCATCAGCAGCGGATGCGGCCACAACAGCTTGATGAGATAAAACCAGAACGCATGACCGGCGATCAGAAGGCGCTGTCCAATGCTGAACCGCCAGGCCGCGCCGTGCGTGCCGACACTGGTATGCTCCACATGAATGGTAACCATGCCGATAATAAACGCAATAACAAACCAGGGTATCAGCCGCAGAATAATCTCCCGCTCGCGCCACCGGTCTTTCCACCACAGTATCACCAGAATTGCCACCGGCAACGTACATACCGCGGTTTTGCTGAGCAATCCAAACAAAAACAGAAGCGTTGATACCACATACAACTGATGGTTGGAGCAGGGCTTTGCGGCACTTCCGGTTTTTCCGGTTGCATCGCCGGTCGGGCCGATTCCAATAAATTTCAGGAAACACAGCAACGCCAGAAAGTAAAAGAAGCCGGAAAGCAGATTTTTAATTTCCGCCACCCACGCCACCGTCTCCACCTGCACCGGATGGATCGCAAACAGCGCCGCCACCAGCCACGCCGATCGCAACTCCAGCCGCCGCAGGATCAGCCACAGAAGGATCGCATTACCGGCCTGGAACAACACGTTGACGAGATGATACGGCAGGGTCTGCAGACCCCAGAGGTGGTATTCAATCGACAAGACACTTAATGTCATCGGGTAATATTGCGTCTCTCCCATGGATTTGATTGAAAACCAGAATATTTCAAAACCACGCC
>JAJYZY010000242.1 GCA_021799715.1 Planctomycetota bacterium
CAGGTTCCAGATTCCAAGCTCCAAGCGCCCTCCGTCGTATGCCAGAACTCAACTTTTTTATTGATGTTTTTTAATGCACCAGCAAGGATTCGAACCTTGGACCCGCTGATTAAGAGTCAGCTGCTCTACCAACTGAGCTACTGGTGCTTCAGAGCCTCTATCCTACTTGCTTTTACACTGTTTTCAAGTCCCCGTTCCAACTCCTGGCAAACCGGGCGTGGCAAACCTCATCCTAATAAAGGTACCTGACACCTTTTCTGCGAGCCCCAACTCCTGACTTCTGCGTGCTCGTTGCCCCCGCAACCGCGCCCGCTACCCCTGATGCCATAATTCCAGCATCAGGCAGGCGAACAGGCGATGGGTGTGATCGCGGTGGGATTGCTGATGTTCTTGCAGCAGCTTCTGCAAAAACCTCTGGCTTTCGGCGGACTGGAAAAATCCCGTTTTGGAAATTAACAGGTCGTGCAGAGGTTCACGCAACTGTTGGCGGAACCATTGGCCGATGGGTAAACCAAAGCCCTGTTTGGAGCGCCGGGATATGACTGGTGGAAGTAGGTCGGGGAAACTGTTTTTGAGTGCCAGCTTTCCGCTGCGGTAATTCAGCAGTTCTGCCGTGGGTATGGCGGCGGCGCAGGCTGTCACGTGGTGATCCAAAAATGGGCTGCGAACTTCCAGAGCGTTGGCCATGGACGCGCTATCCACTTTCCACAGGACATCGCCCGGTAAATAATGCCGCTGATCAAGCTGCATGGCACCGCGCGCCGCATCAGATAACTTTTCCCGCGCGGCGGGCCACGCTAACAGGAAATCATCCTCCGAAAGTCCCGGCAGCAACGTGCGAATATCCGTTGGGGAAAAAAGTCTGGTTAATGCGGCGTAGCGTAGCGGCCAGGAGGTTTGCTGGCTTGCGGCAGCGAACCGGCGTGTGCGTGGTTGCGGATTTACAAGCATCGCGGCATTCGCCAGAACCCGTGATAACCGGGGTGCCGCGGTAATGAGTTGTAAGGCGCGATAGCGGTCATACCCGCCAAAAAGCTCATCCCCGCCGTCACCACTGATGGCGCAGGGGGCGACCATGCGGGCGCAATTCGCCAGATAGTACGTAGGCAAAATAGAGGAATCGGCAAAGGGCTGACCCAGCGTATAACGCATCAGCCATTGCAGAGTCTGCATAACATCGGCACCGGCGCTTACCTGAAAGGTGTGATGCTGCGAGCCAATATGGCGGGCCGCGATCTGGGCAAAATAGCTTTCATCAAAGGCCGCCTCGGCAAAGCCGATACTGATGGTATTAATGCGTTCTAGGCCAATCCTCGCGGCGTGGCGTTGCATAAGTCCGGCGATGATCGTCGAATCAATTCCACCCGAAAGAAAACACGCCATGGGAACATCAGCGTGCATTTGGGAAGCAACCGCGGCGCTGATAACCGCTGAAATATCCGCACCGTCCGCTGCCGGCGCATTTGCCGCCGACACAGTCGGCTGCCAATAATATTGCCGGTGGCGTTGATCCTGGCGGGCGGTTAAACATTCCCCGGGGGATAATTGAAAAATGCTGTCATAAATGGTAAATGGCGGCGGCAGGTAGCCATGCGCCAGGTACCCCGCCACGGACCGCGTTGATACCACGGCCCGGGCACCCAGCGCCCGCAGCGCGGGAAGTGTGCTGGCGAAATAAAGCCCATTGTCCGTCGATTGATAAAACAGCGGCTTTTGCCCCATACGATCACGGGCCAAAAACAGCGTCCGGCTGCGGGTGTCCCAAAGGGCGAAGGCGAACATGCCGGTCAATTTTTCCAGCATGGCTGAATTCCATTGTTCCCAGCCATGCACCAGAACTTCCGTATCGCTGTGATCACTGGCAAAGCTGTGCCCCAATTGTTTTAATTGCGACCGCAAGTCCCGATGATTGTAAATTTCGCCGTTGAAAACCACCTGCACACTCTGATCTTCATTGCCCATCGGTTGTCTGCCGCCGGCGATGTCAACAATGCTTAAGCGGCGGTGCAATAAAGCGCAGGCGGGGTTGTGGGGGTCGCGCCAGCGGCCGGTGCCGTCCGGGCCGCGATGAGCGAGAAGTTGGTCAACAGTATCAAGTGTGGCGTCAGAAATGGCGGACTTGTCAGCGGGGGAATTCCATTGAATAATTCCGGCAAAACCACACATGGCCAGAACTCACTGTGTCAAAGGTTCAAGAACACCATTGCGGCAGCTAAGGGTAATGGAGCGATGCGCGGTCAGACATTCCCGCAACGCTTTTCCAAGGCATTCATGCCGCCATCCGCCGGCAAGTTTATGATTGGTCAGGGGTTTGCCGGCGCGCAGCAGATGCGCGAACTCCAGTACGTCGGTTTGAGAAGCGACCAGAGCGGTGCTGACATGGTTAGCAAGGCAAATGGTTTGGGCCAGCGCCCAGGCGGTTTCGCCAAACACGCGAGCATCCGGGGATTCGTCGATTTCATCGGCGGCGGGTGGAAAGGCGGATTCGGGTTGATTTTTCAGGCGCGCAATAAGCGACACAATAAATTCCGCATAGGTGGCTAATTCACGCGACGGGAAATCTTTAATGTTATTAAGGCTTGAGGCTCTGGATGGCAATTGTTTGGCGATGTCCCGCAGGACGTTATCCGGCAGCATGGTGCGGGCAGGTAAATCATGTTCGAAAGCCAATTGTTCACGCCAGGCACATAGTTCACGCAGTGCGGCCAACTGCAGCGGATTCATACTGCGGGGTGCCT
>JAJYZY010000243.1 GCA_021799715.1 Planctomycetota bacterium
AATCAGAAAGCTCAATACCCGATCCGGAAATTGCCAGTCAACGCAAGACCCTGTATTTCTACCGCTTCAGCCCGACCGGCTCGGCCACGCAAGGCAAGTAACGCGGGTGCACGCCTCATGCTGTAACACAACAATGTCGTTGCCGCCGGCGGATGGGTTGGAGCCTGCACGCACGAAAGTTTGTCGGGCGTCATGTAGAATGTGCGGTTGCCGCGGCGTGCACAATACTTCCATGCCAGTCGCTATAAAATCACGGTTTGATCACGGGATTGGCGGTACGATGTGTACCGCTTGCATATAGACCGGCGGGTGGCCGCTGAACGGCTCAAAAAGCCTTCGAGTAATATTGGCGGCAATTCGCCCGTGACCGATGTCTTGCTGAAAGTGCCGCATTATGTTCGTTGATATGGGCAGCGGATGGCTGAAATGAAAATGCAGCAGCCAGACAGCAGTTCCAGCGGCAGCCGTGAACCCATGCGCCAGACGCGGCAGAATGAGGAATCGGCGGTGGGCCACAGCCAATTGCCAGGAAATCAGAATCGAATAATGTTGTGGGTGCTTATTGACCATGAGAACCTGCGTATGCGGGCCGCAATGCCGAAATACATTGCCAACAAAATTCTGGGCTAAGAGTGGAGCCGGCGTTCGCCAGGGATAGCAAATATCTTTGCCAATCATAATGGCCGCGAAAATGATCATCACGGCAACTGGGATATTTGCGGTGTAGCGCCACATGTTGACATTCCTGGACTTTTTAACGATTAACGTTCCGAGCGTTACCGCCCCCAAAGCAGCCAGAAAAGTGATGGGTACCACCAGGTGCTGCTCCACGCGAGCATCCGCTCCATAAGGATATTTGTGCAGCCATGCGGCCAGGAAGGTTAATACAAACGGGCCAACCAGAAGAACCAATTCCGCCCGGCGTCGGCTTTTCCATAATCGCCACACGCCCAGCAAAACCAGAGGAGCAATTAATAGCGCGATTCCCTTGGAACCGCCAAATGGATAACTCATCATGTTGGATATATGCGCGTCGATAAGCCAGAGGAATATGGCCGGCCCGTGTGGCGGAAACGCATTTTTCCAGAATTCCTGCATGAAGCTGTGGGTGTGGCGCATTTGGCCATGGATAACGGTCAAGTAAATGACCGCGAAACAGCCGACGGTTATCACCGCCCAAACACTGTACGCCACCTGCCGCGCCCTACTGCGGCTTGGCCAAAGCGTAGGCAGCAACGCGGCCAGTGCCGCTCCAAGAACAAATACGCTCGGATACGAAAGCACCATTGCCACGGGGGTTAGCAGGACGAGAAACAGTACAGGGCGATAATCCCAGGGCCTGCGAATGGCCCTTAACGCTAAACCAATAATGCCCAATGACATCAGCAGATCCAGCGAATACGGCTTGAAATCTGTGCCGAAGCGGTTGGTCGCCAGGGAGCAGGCAATTAACGCGGTTGCCAGCAATCCCACACGTCGGCCCGCGACGCGCCGGGTGACGGGCCACGCCAGTACTACCGCCGCAATTCCCGCAACTAACGGCAGGAAACGCAAAACCCAGACATCAGTTCCAAAAGAGGTCACCATGAATTTGCTGATCCAGAGAAAGCCAATCGGGCAAACCTGCCCATAGCTTAGCGGGCGCAGCAACCCCAGATAACCCCGATGAAGGATATTTAATCCCAATGACGCTTCATCATCCCAGACCGGAAAACGCAGAAAATAATCGGTTAATCGCCAGATGGTCCCGGCGGCCATGGCCGCGATGAGCCAGAATCGCCAACTGTGCCGGCAGCGTGCAAGTAGCAGTTTCGTGAGCATTTCCTTTCCATGGCGTCGTGGCGCTGGGCCGCCGTATGTTTTGTATGGTTACGCCATATTGCTTAATTCGCGTCTCGAACGGTTATAACGCATCTTCCATCATTGCCTCGCGGGATATTTCTTTTCAACGTAGCGTCGCAGACTAGTCCGCCAGTCTGTCATTATATCGATACCTTCTTTACGCAGACGCGCATTATCCAGAACCGAATAGCTTGGGCGATGCGCTGGAGCGGCAAATTCGCTGCTGCTTACCGGCGCAATGGGATGATTGATCCCGGCCAGGGCCAAGGCCGCGCAGGCGAATTCATGCCATGAGCACTGCCCATGGGACACGGCGTGGTACAAGCCCGGCGCGGGGCGGCGTTGAATCATCAGAATTAATTGTTTAGCCAAATCATCGGTCGCCGTGGGGGCGACGATCTGATCCGCCACCACACGCATCGGTTTGCCGGCGCGGGCGGCGGTAATCATGGTGTCCACAAAATTCAGGCCGCCTTTAAGTTTGCAGCCCGCCATGCCGAACAGGCCGCAGGTCCGCACCACATATCCCACGCTTGGCGCGTGGGTCAGGGTCATGCAATCACCGCCGAAGCGTGTCAGGGCGTAAATACTTTTGGGATGAACGGGCGCGGTTTCCGGCAGCGGTTGGGAATCCGCGGGGCCGTCCATGACGTAATCGGTGCCGATCTGAAACAATAAGACGCCGCGCTGCCGGCATTCCACCGCCAAGCCGCGCACTGCAACGGTATTGACCCGATAGGCATTATCGACTTCGCGTTCGCACAGATCGACATTATGGAAGGCGGCGGTATTAATGACCGCATCAGGCTGATGCTGATCTAAAAACCCCGCGAAGGCCGGCGTATTGGTGATGTCGAGATCCTGCCGTCCGCTCACGGGTAGCGCCTGGCAA
>JAJYZY010000066.1 GCA_021799715.1 Planctomycetota bacterium
CGCGAAGGGGATTGGCAATTTTGTGTTTTCTGTCATACTCTTACCCATGGTGGCGTACTCCTAAAAAAAGAACTTCAAAGACAACCTTTAGGTTACGCCGCCTCTTTTATCCCGTCCACAACTTTTAGAGCGGTTCTCATAAATAATGTCGCATGTTTTAAGGTGAAAGGCAGTTCCACACGTAACAATATACGTCACGCATGCGACACGACTTTTAAGAACCGCTCTAATAGTATCTCAGAGTGGCATATCGAGCATCAACCGGCCGACCAGTGCGTGGCCGCCGCGGGGACGGGCGCAGATCAAACCGCATGCGGACTCATTGGACGTACTGTGGCTGACCGATGCCGCACGATGATGTACATCAAAAAACTTGCATTGCCATTGCGCCTTGAAGTACTTTCAATTAATCGGAATATCGTGCACTGCCGACTTGGATTTGGATAAACAAAAGTATCCCGCGCAAAGCCCCGAAGAACACACAAATAATAAGATTCGGGGCGAGATCGCCCGGCAAATTCGCTGCGCAATGATGCGCGCCGGGCGGCGAACAATGCAAGTTCCGGCTCGCCATCGGCAGGTGCCATTATTCGTTTACTGCATCTCGTCTTACGTACGTCCCCGCCGCGCGGCCGTTTACCTCACTGCCAAAGCCCTCTGCATGCTCCCCTGATGGACGGATCTGCTTCCAGAATCAAATTAAATTGCTTCAGAAAACGGCTACAGGTTGGCAGAAAAAGCTCTTGTATTGCTTCGAGATAAAACACATACTTCACTTAGACACCTTTGGTTAGATGTCTCTACCCCCATCGGCGGAAAAATGTGATGCGCGGTTGGCGTTCAATGCCAGGTGGAGGTTGCGGAAGAAGTTAAGATTGATCGCGGAGAAGCAAACTTTGGCACTGTAGATAACGTGGTGCCTATCGGATTTATGAGGACGTTTAAGACTTTTATACCGGTGCGTGATTTCGCCCGCGCGGGTGAGTGTGCCAGTATCAATGAATTTTGTTCGGGAGAAAAGCCGATGATAAAGAATCTAGACTATGTCGGGAAGAGTGGAGCGATAGTACCGTCGGGTTATGTTATAAGGAGTAGTTTTATGAGACGTCGTGGTTTTACACTAATTGAACTATTGGTTGTGATCTCCATCATAGCGGTGTTGATCGCACTGTTGTTGCCGGCTTTGGCCAGGGCACGGCAGCAAGCCCTGACCGTCAGCTGCTCGGCGAATCTGCGTTCAATCGGTCAAACACTTTACGAATACGCAAGTACGTATGAGAACAGCATTCCATTTGATGTGGAGATCAACAACAGTCTCTGGGGCGGACAGCCGTATTGGCCGCCGTTTAACGTTGGTTGGGCTACAGAGTTGTATAGTTTCAGCTCCGGCCATCCAGAGGTTGACTTTGCCGACCCTTCACAATTCTATGGTCCTGAACAGGAATCTCCGGCGATATACTCCTGGGCGGCCAGCTTTGCAAAGGTGTATATGTGCCCGGTCTCACGGCCTGAAGCAAATACCCTTGGCTGGTACCCGAATTTCTCCACAAGCTATGCCTGCAATCCCAATTATTTTTTCTACGATGGGATGCAAAAGGGTGTGCTTACAAATACGAATTTCAAATTGTCGAATGTCCAATCGCCCACGCAACGGGTAGCTATTGGGGATGCAACGCAAAATCCATGGGATACAGTTGGATGGTCCAATGCGCAGTTTAATTGGTGGCAGACTTGGGGTAACGCATGGTCGCCGGTTCAGGGCGACTACAACGACCTCAACTTCATGATTCCCCCGGAGGGCTTGTTTACCGGTGGGGATTGCCAGGATGATTTCAATACTTCAGCCCCTGTCGCTTGGGAATGCGGTTTGCGGTATCGCCATGGCCAGACTTCGGGAGAGTTGGGCGTCGCAAATGCCCTGTTCTTTGATGGTCATGTGGCGACCATTTCGCCGAACAACAATGCTTCCGGTGTTGGCCCGAGTCCGGCTACCGAGGGTAACAGCGGCCTGCGAATACTCAATGTGATTAATCCGGAGATTGGTAACGGAGGCTATCCATTGCAGTGACGCTCCGTGCGAAGACGGGCTGCAATGGCGCAACGTGAATGGCGCTGTGATCACGGTGTGAACGTAAAAAAAGGATCTCAATTTCCGCCGCGGCTGGGGCCGCGGCGGAAAATTTGCGGGTGGTTTTTAATGAAACGATGTTCCAAGCTTGCCCAAGTGGCCTTGGCCACCTTGGGCTTTTTTTTGCCATTTTTTCCCGTGAAGGCGTTCGCGTTACCCGCGAACACTGGATCGGTGCGGGCAATCAATCTCGATTTTAATCAAACGGGGGCACGCTTTTTTTCTCCCGGATCTGTTTGTATTGGGGGTGAACATGCTGCGTTGGAATTTAATAGTGAGTCACTAAGGCAATTGGCCATTGCCCATCGTGCGTGTGGATTTCAATTCATTCGATTTCATGGCGTGCTTAACCCGGATATGCATATTGCGGTGCGAAGCCCCACCGGAAAAATTGAATACCATTGGCAGCGCATTGACCGTCTGTATGCTGATCTGCTTCGTGCCGGTGTCAAGCCGATAGTCGAATTGAGCTTCATGCCACGGGCCTTGGCATCCGGCAAGCAAACGGTCTTCTTCTACAGGGGTAATATTACGCCGCCGCGTTCCATGACCCAATGGTCCAACTTTATCGCCGCATTGGTTCGGCATTTGGAGCGTCGGTTCGGTGTCCCTCAAGTGCGCAGTTGGTATTTTGAAGTCTGGAATGAACCCAACTATTCGGCCTTCTTCACTGGTAAGTATAAAAATTACCTTGCGCTATATGCCGCAACAGCGAGAGCTGTTAAATCGGTTGATCCCCGCTTGCGCGTCGGTGGGCCGGCGACCTCCGGCCTGGGTTGGATAAGTCAATTTATCCATGATTGTTTCCAGCGGCATATCCCATTGGACTTTATTTCCAGTCATACGTACGGATGCGGCCCGCACCAATGGGGTTCGGGGCAGAAAGGATTGCGGGTCGGCGGTAATCCGGAATCTATCGCAAACGGTATTCGAGGCGTGATGTCACAAATTCGCAATTCACCAATGCCTCGCCTTCCTCTGCTAATCACTGAGTGGGGGCCTTCTTATTCAAGTCGAGATCCGGTTCATGATACGTATTTTCAGGCGGTTTATCTGCTTGAAAATCTTAAACAAGTCGGCCCGTTTCCGGCAATGATGTCCTACTGGGCGTTATCCGATATTTTTGATGAAGACGGTCCGCAAACCAACGCCTTTGAGGGTGGATTTGGGCTGTTTAACCCACAGGGAATCGAAAAGCCATCCTTTTTTGCCCTCAAATATCTACATCAATTGCGTGGACGGGAACTTCACGACACCGACGGACAATCGTGGGCCACGCGTTGGCACGGCGGGGTAACATGCCTGGCGTGGGACTATCGTTGGCCTCATCAGACGGCACGGGACAGTGTATACTTCAGACAAGTGCATCCCAGCCACCCCGCTCGCTCCATATTGCTGCGCGTCAATCACTTGCACCCCGGACGGTATCGGCTGCAAATTTTCATGGAAGGATACCGTCATAACGACGCGTACACGACTTACCAGAGTATGGGCTATCCGAACAAGCTTAACGACGACCAGTTAGCCCGTTTGCGATCCGTTACTCGCGATCGGCCGGTTGTCAACGTTGGTATTACGGTTGGTGCACCCGGCGTCTTTGCGAAAACCATCAAAATGGCGACAAACCGGATTGTTTTAGTGGAACTTCGGCCACGTCAGTAGCACCGTCTGTATCGGGTGCGGTGGTAAATCGTGGCTCTATGCTTTAATCTCCGCGACTCTCGGAAGCGAGCCTCGCCCGATCCGAGGCAAGTTGAATCGGATTTTTTACATCTGTACTGACTTCTTGAAATGTGTTGATTGGAGTTCAGCGTGATTAAACGTCACAAATATCTGCGGGCATCCGCTTATTGCATCGTTTGGGCCGGAATGCTGATTTGCGCTGGTGCCGCATCCGCTTCTGCGGGGCGATTGAATTACGGCCATCGTTTTGTCGGCACCACCTGGAGCGGGTTTGATTCGCCTTTATTTGGCACCGTATTTACACAGATCACTCCGGAAAACGCGGGCAAATGGGGATCCGTGGAGCCGCGCAGGGGAAAATTTTATTGGGGGGCGTTGAATGCCATGTACCGTCTGGCGGCACGGAAGCATTTGCTGGTAAAACAGCACAACATGATCTGGGGCGAACAGCAGCCGCGATGGGTGAACGTGCATAATGCCGCGGCAGCGGTGCGGGCGTGGTACGCGGCCTATGCAGCACATTACAACGGCAAATTTCAATTTATTGATGTTGTCAATGAACCGTTGCACCATCCACCGGCGTATAAGAAGGGTTTACCCGGCGGTAACACAAAATGGGGCTGGGTGATCTGGGCGTATCAATTGGCGCGGAAGGATTTTCCTCATGCGAAATTGCTGATCAATGATTACAACATTCTGGGCTATCCAAAGGAGACAGTTAAATATATCCATTTGATCAGATTATTACAGGCGCGACACTTGATTGATGGCATCGGCTGCCAGGCGCATGGATTGGAGCATATCAAGGCGTCGGTGATCCGGTATGATCTGCGTAAACTCAATTCCCTTGAAATTCCGATTTATATCAGCGAATATGATCTGAATTGGAAAAGCGATCGGAAGCAATTGCGGCAAATGAAAACTCAATTCCCGATATTCTGGAATGATCCGCGGGTGCGCGGCGTAACTTTCTGGGATTTCAAGCAGGGGCATACGTGGTTGCCAAATACCTATTTAATTCGCCGTAATGGCACGCCGCGACCGGCTTTCGTGTGGCTGCGGAATTTCCTGCGGAACCGTGGCCGCTGAAGCGAGCAATCTGTAACCTGTAACCTGTAACCCATAGAGGAGCATGGCACATGGATAGGCGGCGATTTCTCGAGGCAAGCGGGCTGGCAGCGACTGGTACGTTGCTGGCCAAGGGCCGCGCCGCGAAGTCCGCCGAATCAAGTCATTCTGCGGCGAGTTGCCGGGTAATTTACCGTTGGCCCGCTGGTGCCGGTGATATTCTGCTGGCCGGACCGACGGGCACGGCAACGATTCTCCTCGACCAGCAGGATCATAAGGTCGTGCACATTGCTGCACGGATGCTGGCGGATGATTTACACCGCATAACCGGACATAACCTCAAAGTTGTTACACGCGTGAAGCATATTGCCACGGCCATTATCATCGGTACGCTGGGCCAGAGCCGATGGGTGGATCAGTTGGCCGCGGGCGGTAAAATTGATATCCATCCGATTAAAGGGAAATGGGAGGCCTGCTCGTGGCAAGTTGTGCAGAGGCCTTTGCCTGGTATTGACCAGGCGCTGGTCATTGCCGGCAGTGATCGGCGCGGCACCGCGTATGGCGTGATGGATTTATGTCAACAAGCCGGCGTTTCACCTTGGCATTGGTGGGCGGATGTGCCGGTAAAAAAAGCGGCAGCGGTGGCGGTAACGGCAGGTTCGCGCCACGGTGGTGAGCCGGGAGTGAAATACCGTGGAATCTTTATCAACGATGAAGACTGGGGATTTGAGCCATGGGCCGCGAAAACATTTGACCCTGAATTGGGCAATGTGGGACCGAAAACATATCAGAAAGTCTTTGACTTGATGCTGCGGTTGAAGCTCAATTATCTGTGGCCCGCCATGCACAATTGTTCAACCCCGTTCGCGGCCATTCCGGAGAATTCGGTTCTCGCCAACGACTATGCCATTGTGATGGGCTCGTCCCATGTTGAGCCTATGCTGGCCAATCCGGTTTCATTTCTCAACGGTAAAAATGCGCGGAAAAACGGCCCATGGAATTTTGTCACCAACAGCAAAAACATTCTGAAATTCTGGACCAATTCCGTCGAGACTCGGGGCAAATACGAGGCAATATGGACTATCGGGATGCGCGGGCCTTATGACAGCCCGCTGGAGGGCGTCCATACGCTGTCGCAGGAGAGACCTCTGGTAGAGAAAATTTTCGCAATACAGCGGGCGCTGCTGAAGCGATATGTCACCCGGCGCTGGGGAGCCGTTGCGCAGTGTTATGTGCCGTATAAAGAAGCTCTGTTGGTCTACAACTCCGGCTTGAAGGTGCCCGGCGATGTAACAATTATCTGGCCGGATAATAATTTCGGCTACATTCGGCAGTTCAGCGATATGCGGCAAAGGCAGCGGCCCGGTGGGGCGGGTGTGTATTATCACATCGAATATCTTGGCGCTCCGCACTCTTACTGCTGGCTTAACACACGGGCACCGGCACTGATGTACGAGGAACTCAAAAAGGCATGGGATAATGATTCAAAAGCGGTATGGGTCATTAACGTTGGCGGAATAAAACCGCGGGAAATAGGAATGGATTTTGCCGCGCGCCTGGCGTGGAATCCGAGTGGTTTTGGTACCGACGCGCAGGGTCAGTTCTTGCGCGCGTTTGCTGCGCAGGTGTGCGGTGCGGAACATGCCAATGCCATTGCTGATATGTTGCGGGAATATTACCGCCTTGGGCAAAGGCGCATACCTGAATCTATGAATCGTCTCTGGGCGGCGAAATTACCGATGGTGGAAGTGGAAAAGCTCCTCATGGCTTATCATGATCTGATCAAAGCCCAGGATCGGTTATCCGAACAAGTCCCGGAAAATAGTCGCTCCGCGTTCTTTGAGCTGTTTGCATATCCCGCCCAAATGCTGGCTGCCACCGGACTGGTGTTTTTATATGACCGCCTGGCTCATACGGACCACGCGAACCGGGCGCAGCATGAAAAAGCGGTAGCGCACTGGCGGCAATTCATTGAGCATCAGGTGGCATGGTACAATGGGAAGTTGGAGCATGGGAAGTGGCGCTATTACGCCACCATGGGCGGAACCACATGGAATGTCAACTGGGCGGCAGTGCAATGGCCATGGTTGCATAGCCAATCCGGTTTGCATCTACCCGCACCTGAAGCCGCTGCTGTGTTGACGGTAAATGCGGATCATTTTCAAATCAATCGAGGCACGTCCACAGCCGCGTGGCGCAGAGTGGAAGGGTTGGGCTGGTCGGCGGGTGCCATGACATTGTGGCCGGCGATACCGCAAAATCAGTGGAATCCGGAAACGCAATTGGCCGAAGCTCCACGGATGGAATACCACATTACCGTGCCGGTGGAATGTAAACACGGGCAGGTGATTCTGCGGGTATTGCCAACGTATGAATTGTATCCCGGTATGCAATTGCGCATTGCCATGCGTTGGAACAATGGCTCGCCGCAGGTGAAGTCCGTGCCGTTTGCCTCCAGTGAAACGCGGGTGGTGGGCAACGCCATTCGTAGCGCCGGGGTGCTGGAAAACCATATTCCGCTGCACTTTGACGTTGGCGCTATTGCCCCGGGCGGGCACACGCTGGTGATCTATGCGGTTGATCCCGGAATTGTTCTGGATCAGATTGCCGTAACCGATGGATAAGCCTTGGATATCCGGGCGTGGAGGAAAGCGGGAGATTGGTCGGCACGTGAACTGCGCCGGAAAAGAGTTGGAAGTTAACCGCGTAGGCCATGCGGTGAAGCTGGAGTATCCATGAAACTTGGTCTGGGGTTATATCGCCACGCCTTAACGCGGGAGAACTTTCGTTTTGCCCGGCAGTGCGGCTGCACGCATATTGTGGCGCATCTGGTGGATTATTTTAACGGCGGTGCACACGGCAACGCGGATGATCAACCCACTGGCGGCAGACAGGGCTGGGGTTATGCCGGCGATCCGGATAAGCTCTGGTCCCTGGAGGAACTGCAATCGCTGGTAAAGTCGGCGGCGGCGGAAGGATTGCACATCGCAGCGATTGAAAATTTTGATCCCGCGCATTGGTACGATGTGCTGCTGGATGGTCCCATGCGCCATAAGCAAATGGATGGATTAAAAACCATCATCCGTCGCATGGGGCAGGCCGGCATCCCGTGCATGGGCTACAACTTCAGTCTGGCGGGTGTGGCGGGCCGAATAACCGGTTCTTTTGCGCGCGGAAATGCGGTGGCAGTGGGTGTCGATGGCGGCGATGACGCACCGATTCCCAGAGGCATGGTGTGGAATATGGTTTATGACCGGCAGGCACCCGCGGGAACCTTGCCGGAAATATCATCCGATGAATTATGGGATCGTGCCAAACGGTTTTTGGATGAAATGTTGCCGGTGGCGGAACAAGCGGGAGTGAAGCTTGCCGCGCATCCGGACGACCCGCCATTTGCGACGCTTCGCGGCACTCCCCGTCTGGTATATCAACCCGCTTTGTACCAGAAATTGCTGGACCTGAATGCCAGTATCTGCAATGGCCTGGAATTTTGTGTGGGTTCCATAGCGGAAATGACCCGGGGAGACGTATATGAGGCGGTGGATCAGTACAGCCGCCAGGGAAAAATCTGTTATGTGCACCTGCGAAATGTCCGGGGAAAGATTCCGGCATATCGGGAGGCATTTATTGATGATGGAGATGTGGACATCATAAGGGTGTTGAAAATACTCAAGAAGAACAAATTTGACGGGGTACTGATACCGGATCATACCCCGCAGATGGCATGTGATGCGCCATGGCACGCGGGCATGGCGTATGCATTGGGATTTATGCGGGCGGCAATGATGGCGATAGAGGATTGATTCGCGATCTTTACGCCGGGCGGAGAATGTAACTCAAGTAATTCAGGAGTAGTTTATGTCCAATGAAATCAAACTTTCGGGCCGGAAAATCAGTCGGCGGCGTTTTATTTCCGCAGCCACCGCCGGGACCATGCTCGCATCCTTGCGGCCACGGGGAAGCGGCACTGCAGATGGTGCCGTTGATAACGCGCCGGCCCTGCGACAACCGCCGGCTGCAACCGTCGGTATATCTCCGCAAGCGTATGCCGCGGCGGCGCGTCGGGCGCAGTCGCTGGTGGCCCGCATGACGTTGACGGAAAAGACGGGGCAACTGGGTAACACAGCACCGGCGATTAAACGCCTGGGCCTGCCGGCCTATCAATATTGGCATGAAGCCCTGCATGGTCTGCTGCGCGGGGGACCATGCACAAGTTTTCCCGTTCCACTGGCCATGGCCAATAGTTGGAATCCGGAATTGGCCTTGAAAGTGTACACGGCGGTCTCGGATGAAGCGCGGGCGTATCATAACAAACATGGCACGGACTTGGCGTATTATTCGCCACAAACACTCAATACCGCCAAGGACCCGCGGTGGGGACGCATTGATGAAACGCTGGGCGAAGATCCGCATCTCATGGGCACAATGGTAGCCAATGTGGTACGCGGAATGCAGGGGGACAACCCGAATTTTCTCAAGACCGTCTGCTGTGCCAAGCACTTTATCTGTAATGAAACCGATGATGACCGCCATACCACATCGGCTAGTGTGAATTCCCGAAGTTTCTGGGAGTACTATACGCGGCCGTTCCGGTCGGCGGTTGATGCGGGTGTCTTTACCGTGATGAGTTCCTACAACGAAATCAACGGTATTCCATGCAGTGCTGATCGCTTTCTGCTTACGGATCTGCTGCGCCAGCGCTGGGGTTTCCGGGGTTATGTGACATCTGATTGTGACGCGGTGGCGGATATCTATCAGACGCATCATTATGTCCCCACCGGTGAACAGGCGGCGGCGCTGGCGATGCAGGCGGGTTGTGATTTGAATTGCGGATTTGCCTGGGGAACGTACCAGAAATTTCTCCCCCGCGCGGTGGCGCTGGAACTGGTCAGCGAAGCGGATATTGACCGGGCGTTGACCCGCATTCTTACCGCGCGATTCTTATTTGGCGAATTTGATGACCCGAATGTTGTGCCGTATAGCACGATCACTTTCAGCGTGGTGGATAGTCCGAAACACCGGGCGCTGGCGGTGGAGGCGGCGCGCGAGTCGCTGGTGTTGCTGAAGAATGATAACAACATGCTGCCGCTGAACCCGGCGAAAATAAGAAAAGTGGCGGTCATTGGGCCGATGGCTGATCGCTGCGCACTGGGTGGATACAGCGGCGGGCCATTTGTGCATGTTTCGCCGCTGGACGGCATCGCGGCGGCTCTGGGATCACCCCGCGCCAGTAATCGTATCGATGCCATCAATTTTTCTTCCATTGACTGGAACTACAAATTCTTTAACTGTGTGCTTCCTGATGCCACTCTGGGACTCATACAAAACACTTTCTGGGTGCAGTTGCCGGCGGCAGATTTCACGGGGCGGACAAGCGTAAGTGCCCGTGCGTCATGTGCGACCGCGGGCGGCACGGTGGAAGTGCGCCTTGACGGCCCCACCGGTGAAGTTGCGGCACGTATTAAAATAACCTCCACCGGAGATTGGAACACCTTCAAGGAGTTCACCGCCCCAATTACCAATGCCACCGGCTGGCATTCCATTTATCTGGTCTTTACCGGTGCTGCCGCTGACAAAGATTTGTTTCATCTGGATTACATTGAATTGCACCCCTTGCAGCAGCAGAAGCCCGGCCCGGTGCAAGTTGAATTTGTCCGTGGATGTACGGTGGATGGACCGGCCAACAGCAACTGGTTCAAAAAAGCCGCCCGCGCCGCCAGAGCAGCGGATGTTGTATTTCTGGTTCTCGGCACGGATCAGACCATTGATCATGAACAGTTGGATCGTCAGGATATTGTGCTTCCCGGAGCGCAGCATGAACTGGCCCAATTGGTGCGGCGGGCCAATGCCAATACCGTGCTGATCCTTTCCGCCAACTGTCCGGTTGCCATTCCGTGGGAGGATGAACACATACCGGCAATTCTCTGTGCCCTGTGCGCCGGGCAGGCGCAGGGAACCGCAATTGCCGATGTTATTTTCGGCCACTATAACCCCGGCGGAAAACTTGCGGAAACCTGGTACCGCAGTATCCGTCAATTGCCGGGCTTCCATGACTATGATGTCATCAATGACCGCACATACATGTATTTCCGCGGACGCTGCCTGTATCCATTTGGTTATGGCTTAAGTTACAGCACGTTTTCTTTCAGTAACATCAAAACCGATGCGGCATCCCTGGCGGCTGGGGGCATGCTGCGCATTTCCGCCACGGTGGAAAATACCGGTGCCATTCCCGGATCGGAAGTCATGCAGTGCTATATTTCCGCGCCAAAATCCAAGGTTCGCCGGCCGATCAAGCAACTCGTCGGCTTTCAACGCGTTTGGCTGGCCGCCGGTGAAAGCCGCACGGTTACCTTTACGCTTCCCTACAATGATCAGGCATTGTGGTTCTGGGATGAGCGAAAGCGGAAATTTGTGCTCGAGCCGGGGAAATTGCGCGTGATGATCGGCAGCTCGTCCGCCCATATCCACTTATCCGCGCAAGTGGAACTTGAAGCTTGTACGGATGCCGGACTTGGCGCGCCGGAATCTCTGCAAACCGTGATGGTGGCACCGGTGGTGGTCTGAACCGCCCGTGCCGTGGGATCAGATCATACGGCACGGAGTATTTGCGCTTTGCATGCGGGCGAAGCGTCAGGCATTGGATTTATCCATCTCAGGTGGGCGGATAATCTCCTGCAAGGCCGCCACATGGTCCTCAAATGCTCTGCGACCAGTTCGCGTGGCGCTTAAATATGTAACGGGTTTGCGGCCAATAAAGGCTTTACGCGCCGTGACGTATCGGGCGGCTGTAAGTTTATCAAGATGCGCGCCTAAATTTCCATCGGTGCAACCGAGTCGTCCGCGCAGAAAAGTGAATTCAACTTCCGCGTCCGATCCGGCGGCCAAAAGTGCCGCCATGATTTTCAGCCGAACAGGCTGGTGAATAATATCGTCCAATTCCGTCATGTTCTTACCTCGCCCGCAGATGAAGGAATATGCCGGTTGCCAGAAGAGCCAATCCACCGGTGATGCCCATCCATACATTGAGTACAAGTGGTTTATTCGCAAACAGGCCATATCCCACCATTGCCAGAATAGTGACGCCCACGCCAAGCCATGTCATAAAGTTTATGCGTGCCAACAGGCCCATGGCCACGTATGCGAACATGATCAGAGTGACAATAAACAGTACCGATCGGGAATTGCCCGCCGGGTGAATCAGAAACATCCACAGGCATCCGTAGGCAAGCAGCACCACCCAGAACCACAGAATACGTGATCGCATGAAGGACGATGACGCGCTGCGAATGGGGCTTGCGCATCGGCGCGCGTTCAGGCCGCTGCCGACAAAGCCGATGCAATCCCCAATCAGCCAAATCCAGCCGGAGTACGCGGGCAATAGGCCCGTTAGCGGAAAGCAGATAATCCAGATAATGCCCCATAAAATCAATACCGGCCCGATCCGACGGTACATCAAGTGATTGCGCATCACCTCGGCGATGGCGTCCGTTTGCCCCAGCAATTCCCGGGCTTCCTTTGGTGTAACTTCCATTGAGGTTCTCCTTTAAGGGTTAACAATGTGGAAACTTTTTACAGTTGCGGCACCATAGACCTTTGCCTGAAATAGCCCACACGAACAAATAGGCCGCGATCAGCAGCGGCAAAATAGCCAACGGCGCGAACCACAGTGGCAAGACCATGCCGGCACCGCAAGCGATGACAATCATCAAACATCCCACCGCGATCAATCGCCCGCGAGGCTTCTGAATCAGGGGTCTTCCGCATGTGGGGCAAGTGACCATGATATTCCTTTTCAAATTAGCGGCACATTGCCGCTTGTGTTTTCTATAGCACAGAGTACTCTGTAGTAGTTAAAAAGTCAAGTGTTCAATTAGCGACCATGTTACACCATGGCAGCGGATGTACTGTGTATTCAATACACGTTGAAATGCCGAAATCCACCGACATTCGCTTCTGCTATCCGTTTATGGCAATGGTTATACTGTGCCGAAGTGTCTAATTAAGGAGCAGCATTCGTGAACCAGGACGCATCAGCCCAACCGATGATTAAATCACGGCGACTCCTGATCATTTCCTGTTCCGCCGCCAAACGCCTTAGTCCACGGACTTACATCCCCGCCATCGAAAGATACGACGGCGTTTTTTTTAAGGTGCTGCGCAAGGCGCTGCGAGAAGGCCGCTGCCAACCGCCGGTGGAGATTCTCATTATTTCCGCAAAATATGGCCTGATTGCCCCGCATACGCCGATTCCCAACTACGACACCAAAATGAATACCCGCCAAGCCGCTATGCTTCGCATTCCCATCCGCAAGAACCTGCAACGGGCAATCAATAAAAATAAACCCAGCCGGATTCTCGTTAATTTGGGTAAACCTTACGCCGACATCATCCGTGATCTTCCCGAACTGCAAAGCGCTTTCTGGGCGGAAGGCCCGATCGGGAAGCGGGCGGCCACGCTTAAATCCTGGCTCATCAATGACAACTAGCTCTTAATGCATTACATTGACGTTA
>JAJYZY010000244.1 GCA_021799715.1 Planctomycetota bacterium
AGCGTCCAATGCAGCCAGCCATTGGCATGGTTGCCGCCGGCGCCTGCCGCCTGACTGGCCGCGTAACCCAGATAGACATATAAAAGTGTGCCCGGCAGCATACATATCCAGCTCACCAGCACGTAGGGGAGAAAGCGGATGGCGGTTAAGCCGAAAAAATAGTTGCTCAAATTGAACGGCACCACCGGTGAAAGCCGTAACAGCGCGACGATTTTCCAGCCATTTTTGCCAATCGCCGCATCAATGGCGGCGAATTTTGAGTTTCTTTTGGTGGCTTTTTCCACCGCAGATCGAAAGGCGTATCGTCCCAGCACATACGCCGCCACCGCTCCAAGGGTGGCTCCGGCGGAAACAATCAGCGTGCCCCACCACGGCCCATACAACACGCCGGCCAGAAGCGTAAGAGCCGATCCGGGAATCAGCAGAACCGTTGCAACAATGTAGATGCCAACATAAGCCGCGATTCCACGCGCCCCGAGGCCCGCCAGCCACAGTTGCAAACGGGCGATTCCAAGTCCCACGGGAATAATCCGGAAAATGGCGATCAGGCAGCCGATGATAATCAACACCGATGCGATCTGCCCCCAACGGGATAATTTTCCGGATGAATTCGAGCTTGAAGTCATAAGCATGTCCTGATTTTCAAAGACAACATTCGATACACGGGGTTGGTCGCGTGCCGCGAAAACATCTTACAAACCATTAAAATTGTAGAGTACCTGGAAACCGTGCACGAATGGCTTGGGATTTTTCTGCCGTAACGGCCGATTGCCCGCGTGTTTCCGCCGCGCGGACCGATGCATCTGATCGAATTGTCCCGGCGCAGGCCATTACCCCGCCGCGTCGCGGGCAGGCTGGATCACGTCGGTGCCCTCAGCTACCAGACTGCCGCCGCAGGATGATCCCGCCCCCGCGGTGCACCCGAAGCAATGCGGGCCGGTGACAACGCGGCGGGCCGAAAACGTCGCGGGATCAAAGTCCCGAATATGCCCGGCGTTGGCCGGAAGCTTCAAGGCGTAATTGAAATCGCAGTCATAGATGGTGCCATCCCAACCGACATGCAACTGATGGCGACACATCAGTTCACTAAGCGTGGCTTTATTGAAGGTTCGTTCCAGCAGGTCCTGATATTTCTGGGCGTAACCCTGGCGCTGCAGATCATGCTGAAAGCGGCCAATGGGTAAATTGGTAATCGTATATAGCTTTGTAAAGCGTATGCCGTAATGTGTTCCCAACTCCCTGCGATATGCGGCCTCCAGGGCGGATTGCTCCGGCGGCAGCGACGGCCCGCCGGGGTTATACACCAGATCCAGCGGGAGTTCTTCACGGGAACCATAACCCAGGGCATTGAGGCGTTGAATAACCTCAACACTTTCCTGATAAACATGCTTGCCCCGCTGCCGGTCCACATTTGTTTCCAGGTAGCAGGGCATGGATGCCACAAGATGCACCCGCCGGTTGGCATAAAATTCTGGCAAGTCGATATAGCCGTCTTCCAGCATGATGGTCAGATTGGTTCGTACCATGACCTCATGCCCCTGCGCCAGGGCCGCATCGACAAAGCGCCGAAAGTTCGGATTCATTTCCGGCGCGCCGCCGGTGATGTCAATGGTTCGGGCACGGGCCTTTTTTGCCGCCCGCAACACCAATTCCATGGTTTTCCACGTCATTTCCTCGGTGCGCCTCGGCGACGATTCAACATGGCAATGATGACAGGCCAAATTGCATTTCAATCCGACATTCACCTGCACCGTGCGAATGCTGATGGCCGTAAAATTCCGTTCACCGACATCGCGCAGGCGCAGGTCAAAGCGGTTTTCACCCGGTGTATGGAGAATGGATAAATTCATTCAACGATCCTTTCTTAACTGCCAACGCCGCACATTTGGCGAACATTCATCGGCCCGTGCCGGATTCGCCCCAGGATTTTCTGTTGCCGCAGCGGCCAACGGGATGCGGGTTGCGGCAAATATGATGAAGCGAAAACATACCGGCACAATCTTCAACCCCGTGTCCATCAGCAGCAGCCATCGGTCGTGCAGGACGATGAGCCGTCCAGGGTCGCGTCATAATCCAGGCCCTTGGTCTGCCGCGGGTTGCGAAATGCAATGCCCCGGCAGCTAAATGGCTCCGCTTTCGCCGCGGGAATTTCCGTGCGCGGCTCAATGCCGAATATATCCTCCGCATACGGGCCGTTCTCGTGCGTCATGATCCGGAAGGTTTTGTCACAAACCGCCATTCGCTTGCCGCGCACAAACACATGGCCGTCATCATCGACCACCTGTTTCCAAGGCCCGGCATATATCAATGCCTGATTGCGTTCCAGGCACGGCCCCTGCTTGCCCTTATGGGCGGTGATGGTCACACTGCGAAATTCAATGCCGCGTACGGTGCGCCAGGGAGCCGAATCCCGCTTGGCCAACTCGATGCCAAAGAATCCCGCCCGTTCAAAAGCCTCAACAAACGCATCTTCCCGCCAGGCACCGCTGATACATCCGGACCACAATTCCGGATCATTCTGCAATTCCTCCGGGACATCCTCATCGCTGACAATATCACTGATGGCTGCCCGTCCGCCCATCCGCAACACCCGGAACATTTCCGCGAACAGCCGCGCCTTGTCGCCGGAGCGCACCAGGTTCAATACACAATTTGATACGATCACATCCACCGATTCGTCCGCCACCAACGGCCGCAGCCGGCGCTGTTGTTCCTGATG
>JAJYZY010000245.1 GCA_021799715.1 Planctomycetota bacterium
TCCGGCGGCGGGCAATAGTACGCGGTTTGCGGCGGGGGATAAATTATTGGTGGATATTGCCGGGCTGACGGTTTTGCAACGGGCTGTTCGGCTATTTTCACGCCGGGCGGATGTGGCGGCGATTATCGTGGCTACCGGTGAGGGCCGCAGAGATGTGTACCGGGAACATTTGCAAAGCGTTTTATATGATAAGCCGCTGCATGTTTTATCCGGTGGGTCCGAGCGGTGGGAAAGTGTTTATAAAGCGTTGTCCAGTGGAATGGTGGAGACACCTTATGTGGCGGTGCATGATGCCGCACGGCCTGTAACGCCGGTGGAAGTTATTGATGGAGCATTTGCCGGAGCGGTTTTGCACGGCGCAGCATTGCCGGTGCTGGCGGAACCTGCGACGCTCAAACGCATGGGGCCGGACGGTTTGATTATGCAAACGGTGGATCGCGCCGGGCTGTTCCAGGCACAAACGCCACAGTGCTTTCGCACGGAACTGCTGCGAAAAGGTTTTGACGAATTAATCCGGGCTGATCGGATCCGGCATGTCACGGATGATGCGCAAATTATTGAATCAACCGGCGGAAGGGTGGCCGGCACGCGCGGGGATGCATTAAATATAAAAGTCACTACCGCCGGCGATGCCCGGTTGTGCGCGGCTATTGCGGCAGGCGTTGAAGATATTGCGATGCTGGACAACGGGAGCCGACGGTTATGAGCAGAAATCAGGACTTGGCCGGATTGTTTAACCGCGCGGCGGACGTGATGGCGTTGCTGGAGGAAAATTCATTTCGGGTACTGGGAACGCGCAAAGTAGCGCGGATCATTGAAGATTTGCCGGAAGATGTGAAATTGTTGGATGCACAGGGGCGGTTGGAGCATATATCCGGTATTGGCAAAAGCACGGTTGAAAAGATTCATGAATTTCTACGCACCGGGCATATTTCCGAATTTGAAGAACTCACGGGGCGCGTGCCGGCCGGTGTGCTGGAGATGCTGGCTATTTCATCGGTGGGGGTGAAAACGGCACATCAGTTGTGGAAAGAGGCTGGCATTACAACCGTAGCAGATTTAAAAAAGCATCTGGTTGAAGGCACCATGCCAAAGATGAAAGGCTTTGGCGAAAAAAAGCAGCTTAAAATACGGCAGAACATGGAATTTATGGAAGAGGCGGGCAAGCGTATCGGCATAGGCTGGGCGTTGCCGCTGGCGGAAAGTTATTGCGGTACGCTGGCCAAGGTGACGGGGGTTTCGCAGGTGCAATATTGCGGAAGCCTGCGACGGGGAAAGGAAAACGTTGGGGATATTGACATTCTGGTGTGTGCGCAAGCCAGTACCGCCCCGGCAATAACCCAGGCGGTGCTGGCGCATGAGCAGACGCAGCAGACCCTTGGAGCGGGCGATACAAAGATCAGCATTCGCACCAAGGCGGGATTGCAGATTGATTTCAGAATTGTGGCACAACAGCACTGGGGTGCGGCGCTGCAATATTTCACCGGGTCGAAGGAGCATAATGTACGCTTACGGGAATTGGCGGTGAAACGCGGACTTAAGCTTAATGAATGGGGACTTTTTAAGGGCGAAGAATCTGTGGCGGGAGAAAATGAGCAGGACATTTATACCGCGCTGGAATTGGCGTGGCTCCCACCGGAAATGCGGGAAGATCGGGGCGAAATAGAACTCGCGCAACTGATGTATAAGCGGAGCCGGGGTGAGCATATTGAAGTGAAAGATCGACGGTTGGAATATCTTGGACAGAAGATTCCGGCAGTTTGGCCGATGCTGGAGATAGCTGATATCCGCGGCGATATGCACTCCCACACCACCGCCAGTGACGGGCATTGCAGCATTGACGATATGATTGCCGAGGCCAAGCGACGGGGTTATGAATATTTCGCCATTACGGACCACAGTAAATCCCAGGTGCAGGCCAACGGATTACGTGTGGACCGGCTGGTGGAACATTGCAAAGCCATTCGCGCTGCGGCGGCCAAGGTGAAGGGAATGACGGTATTGGCGGGCAGTGAAGTTGATATTCTGGCCGACGGATCATTGGATTACCCCGACGAGGTTTTACAGGAGTTGGATTGGGTGGTGGCATCGCCCCATGCGGCATTAAGTCAGGAAAGTGATGCAGCCACAGCGCGGCTGGTTCGCGCGGCAGCAAATCCGCTGGTGGATGTAATTGGGCATCCAACCGGGCGGCTGGTCGGAGGGCGGCGCGGGCTGGAACCGGACATGAAAGCGGTGGTGATGGCAGCGGCCCGCAGTGGGGTCGCATTAGAAATAAATTCCCACGATCTAAGGCTGGACTTGCGTGATATTCACGCCAGACTGGCGGTGGAGATGGGTGTACCTTTATGTATTAACACCGATGCGCATCAGCGGGAGGATATGGATAAAATAATCTACGGCATTCTGACCGCGCGGCGCGCCTGGGCGACGGCGGAAAATGTGATCAATACCTGGTCATGGGAAAAAATTCGTCAGCGGCGGGAAAGCCGGCGTAACGGCAGCTTTGAGGGGTAAATGGCGGGCAACTTGGAGTTGGGTAATGGCTAAAAAAGTAACACACTTAAAATTTGCACTGGCGGTAGGCGTGTCCATCGCCACGGCCTTGGCGGCGGGTTTGTATGGCAGTTCAGCAATCGCCGCCCCGCACCATCGGACGAAGGCAGTCGCGGCGGCCAAGGTGATACCGGCGAATGGTGCAAGGG
>JAJYZY010000246.1 GCA_021799715.1 Planctomycetota bacterium
TCGCTATATTGCACCCAAAAAACCTTCATAGGCACACACGCACCGCAAATCCAATAGTTGCAGATTTCGCTGCCGATTTCGCATTGATTAATGTTTTCTGGTCGTAGCGCGAAGCGCCGGAATGCCACTCCCGCCTTGTCCAGGTAATTGCGATCTTGGCCATGACTCAGATAGGCTCCTGAAGCAATTTTGGACAATTGGCCAATCACCGATCGGGTAGGCTATTAATTGGCTACTTCACGCATTGGAAAAGCACGTTGAAACTCCGCGAAGAAATTTTTGATCATGCCGCATTGCCCCTTAGCACCAGCCAGCCGCTGGCGGATTGGATGGGCGTCCCGGCAAGGGGCCAAGACGGAAATTGCCCGCGAGTTCATTTTAAGCAAAATGGGAGATCTCGCCTTGGTGGACATCCTTAGCCACTTTCCGGGAATCCGTATACAACTCGTGAGAAAAGTCTTAACGGATTATGATGTCAGAGGGGAAGATATCTCTGCTTGGACACGGCCGGGGCGCGAAATGGAAATTGGCATAGCAGAAAGGCTCCGGTCACTTTATACATTGGCGTTCTGGCGTTATAGTTCCACTTTCGGCCAATGGGTGCCGGTTGTTGCGTTGTTGCAGGAGCAATTGAAATGTATCATACACTTACAAAATCTAAAGCCATTGCGATTCTTATGTCTGCCCTGGCGCTGTGCGCCGGCGGGCTGATGTCGCCGACTGCGGCCAAGGCGGCGTCGATTAAGATTGCGGTGGTGGATTTGGGCAAATTAACATCCCAACTTACAGAGCAATCCGCGGATCAGCAGATCATGCAAAGCCGCTTAACGCAATTCAAACAGGAAGTGGATACCCGAAAAAAAGCGATTCAGAAGCTTGAAGAACCCCTGAATCCCCAAAGCGTCATAGCCCTGAAGCCCGGTACGCCGGAATATAAAGCTCAGAGAAATAAATTGCTCAAAGCCAGTCTGAAATTACAGGTATTTGAACAATTCACACAGGATCGGCTGAAGATCAAGCAGCGCATGCTCACCGCGGATATTTACCGCGATGTTAACGCGGCCGTCGCGCAATATGCCAAATCGCATGGCATCGACCTGGTGCTGGTAACGCATAAGTTTGATTACAACGTCACCAGCACGCGCGCTTTAATGCTGCAAATCGCCAATCGGGCGGTGCTGTATCACGATGGCGCTGTGGATATTACGCCCGCGCTGGTGCGAATTATGAATCAGGCGTATCAGAAGGCCAATCCGCAGTAAGGACAATCTTCCGCGGATCGTTTCGGAGCTTCCCATGCCCTTTTCAGCGCTACAGGCAGCCGAATGGTGCGGCGGGAAAATTGAAGGTGTGCCCGGGCAATTATTCGATTCCATGGAATCCATGGAATGGGCCCAGGCCAATCAGATGACCTTCATTGGAACCGCAGCCTACGGTCGAAAGTTTGACCAATGCCCGGCGGGTGGAGCCGTATGCCGCGAAGGCTTGTCCGTTCCGCGCCGCGCGGATCAAACGCTGATTATGGTACCCGATGCGGACTTGGCGGTAGCGGAAATTCTCGGGAAACTCGCCCCGCCCGCACCGTTTCCACCCATTGGAGTGCATGCCACGGCCATTATTGCCGATACCGTGACACTGGGAACCGGTGTCCGCATCGGCCCCTATTGCGTGGTGCAGGCGGGGGCGGTCATCGGCGATCACACCGTGTTGATGGCCCAGAGTTTTGTGGGCCGCGAGGCGCGGATCGGGCAGGAATGTGTCCTCTGGCCGCAGGTCGTGGTGCGGGATGGTTGTCAACTTGGCAATCGGGTCATTTTGCATTCGGGCTGCGTCATTGGGGCCGATGGCTTCGGATACCGATTTGCGGAATCCCGGCATGTGAAGATCCCGCAAATCGGCGGTGTGATCATAGAAGATGATTGCGAGCTGGGTGCCAATACCACAGTTGATCGTGGCAAATTTTCTAATACGATCATCGGCCAGGGCAGCAAACTGGATAATTTGGTGCAGGTGGGCCATAATGTGCGGCTTGGAAAGCACACGATTCTCGTGGCGCATGTCGGTATCGGAGGATCGGTTAAGGCTGGCGACTATCTGGTCGCGGGTGGTGGCGCGGTGGTGGCCGATCATCAAACCATCGGTGCCGGATCGCAGGTGGCGGGATTTTCCGCTGTGGTGACGGATTTGGCCGCCGGAGAACGGGTCGCCGGAGCGCCCGCCCGCCCGGCTAAACAATTTTTTTCGGAACTGCGCGCGTTGCACAAGCTGCCGGCGCTGGCGCAGAAGATTCAGCAGCTTGAGCAACGGATAACAGAGCTTGAATCCTCCACAAAAAACAATCGTCAGTGAAGCGGTGGTATCCGGCCGGGGGCTTTTTACCGGTGAACCCGCGACGCTGACCTTCAAACCCGCGCCGGCGGGCCATGGCGTGGTATTTGTACGCAGTGACCTGGATCGCCCCGTGCGAATTCCCGCTCTGGTCCAGCAGATTACCAAACGGACCCGCCGCAGCACCATACGCAACGGTGCGGATTCGGTTGAAACCATTGAACATTGCATGTCCGCGATCCATGGTCTGGGCATTGATAATATTGAAGTTAATATTACTGGCGGAGAAGTCCCGGGCGTGGACGGCTCGTGCCTGCCGTTTGTCCAGGCGCTGCAAAGCGCCGGCATTGTTGAACAATCCGCCGAAAAGCAATT
>JAJYZY010000247.1 GCA_021799715.1 Planctomycetota bacterium
GCGGACAATGCCGAAGCGGTCATGGCCTTGGAAGCCATCGAACAGAGCAATCAGTGGCCGCAATACTGGAAACTCGTCATGCAACACAACAATTAGGCCCTGCCCGGAAAAATTGCCACGCCCTGGCACGATATTGAAGCCCGCTTTGCCTTTGAATTAATCGCCAGCGCCGATTATCATCCGAGTTGCACAGGCGGTCTTCTTTGAAAGGCGGAAAAATGATACAGCATCCAGAAGGTTCCACCGATGACGGCCCCAAAGGGGAAAATCATCAAGAATCAGCCCCAGGACTTTACAACGTTGACGGCCCGATGAGTACGCGCCGGGACATGCTCAAATTCGGCGCTTTGGCCATGGTCGCAACCGGCGCACTGACTATCGCGGACAACGCTAATACGCATGCGGCTGATTCCACGTCAACAGGCCGTGGCGCAAAACCGGGTGTTCGGACCGACGTGCGCATTAGTCAAAACTGGAAATTTCTGAAGCAGGGATTCCCCGGTGCCGAGGCCCGCGATTTGAACGATGCGTCTTGGGCGACAGTGGAACTACCCCACACCTACAACGGTTTGGACGGCCAAACTGGAGCACCGTACTATCGCGGTCCCGCCTGGTATCGCAAGCATCTCGATATTCCCCTTGCGGCCGCCGGTAAAGACCAACAGATATTTCTGTATTTTGAAGGCGCGGGCATTACGACCGAAGTGTATTGCAACGGCCACCGCGCGGGAGGACATATCGGCCTGTTTGCGGGCTTTTGTGTCGATATTACGCCGTTTGTTGATCGCGCGCGCGGCAATGTCATCGCGGTGCGGGTGGATAACGCGTACAACGATCATATTGCCCCGCTGAATGGAGATTTCAATCTTGACGGCGGCTTGTATCGACACGTCAGGCTGCTGGTGCTGAATTCATTGAGCATCAGTCCGATGGACGACGGCGGGCCCGGTGTGTACATCAAACAGGTGAACGTGACGCCCGAAAAGGCGGAACTGGAAATCACAACACTGCTTCGCAATGCGTCAACCGAAGAAAAAACCGCGGGCATTGCATACCGTGTTACCGATCATAAGGGCGATGTGGTACTCACCGCGTCGGCGCAGCAAATCGTACCCGCGGGTGAAACCGCCGTCAGCAAGCAGAATATCGTCCTACCCCAGCCGCATCTGTGGAATGGGCGGGAAGATCCATATTTGTATCAGATGACAGTGGAAATATCACACAACAATCAACCCACGGACAGTGTGACGCAGCCATTGGGGCTACGGTTTTTTCATATTGATCCGGATACGGGCTTTTTCCTGAATGGCAAATCCTATCCCCTGCGAGGCGTTTGCACGCATGAGGATCGTCCCAACAAGGGGCGGGCCGTCAGCGATGCGGATTATCGCCAGGACCTGGAATTAATTTATGAAATTGGTGCCACATGTGTGCGCATGGCCCATTATCAGCATGCCCAGGCATCGTATGATGCGGCGGACAAACTCGGCATTGTGGTCTGGGCGGAAGATGGTCTGGTCAACGGTGTAGCGCACAACGAGGAATTTGATAACAATCAGATGCAGCAGGTGCGGGAACTTATCAAGCAGAATTTCAATCACCCGTCCATCTGCTTCTGGAGCATGTTCAATGAATTGGGCAACAATGGCCAGAACAATCTTGGATATCATCTGGTGCAAAAAATTAATGCCGAGGCCAGGCGGCTTGATCCCACGCGACTGACCACCGCCGCCGACGACCAATCGCAGTACAACCATATCGGATACATCACGGATATTATTGCATTCAACCGCTATCCGGGATGGTACGGGGGAAAAATGACGCAATTCCCCTCAATATTGGACGGTATCCGAAAGGTTGTTGAAGCCAAAGCTCCAGGCCGATGCATCGGCATGAGTGAATATGGTGCCGGTGCCAGTATTTTCCAGCATGAAAGCCATGTTACGCAACCGAATCCCGGCGCGTATTGGCACCCGGAGGAATATCAGGCTCTGCTGCATGAACATGCGTGGGCGGCCATTAAAGACCGCCCATGGCTCTGGGGCACGTTCCTCTGGGTCATGTTTGACTTTGCCTCGGCATTTCGCCACGAAGGAGATCATCCCGGAAAAAATGACAAGGGCCTTGTTACCCGCGACCGGAAAACCCGCAAGGATGCGTTTTACTTCTATAAAGCCCAGTGGACCAAAGCTCCATTTGTATACATCACGGATCGGCGCTTTAATTGTCGCCCGGACAAACACGCCGTCTTGAAGGTCTATGCCAATTGCGACAGCGTGGAACTGATGCTCAACGGGCAAACCTTAGGCCGGCAACACGGAGTAAACGGCGTATTTATTTGGCCGCAAACCGAGCTTAAAGAGGGGCCGAATCATATCCGTGCCATTGGACAACATGGCGGCGGACACGTTGAAGATGCGTGCATGATTGTTCATGACCCGCGCGCACCGCACCATGCCACCTATCGATAATGCGTCCAAACGAGCGACCAGGCGGCGGGAGAATAAAAAGGGGCCGAAGAATATTCTTCGGCCCCTTGCAAGTCAGCAGTTGAATCAGCGTTGCCCGTGTTGAGCGGTGCTATTTCACCTCATACTCGGCGTCGATGACATCGTCCGGCTTTTTGCCTGATTCCGCGGAAGCGCTTCCTCCGGTCGTACCGGCGCTGGCTGCAGCATCCGGGCCGGCGGAG
>JAJYZY010000067.1 GCA_021799715.1 Planctomycetota bacterium
ACACCAGAATTTTTGGATTGAACGCGTTTTCGGACAACATTTACGGCTCCTTATCTGGCTTTATCCAGCGAGGCGGGAATTATTTTTTCCGACAGACAAACAGGCGATCATGGCCGTCGGCTGAAACAATGCCGAGAAATTCATGGCCGATTTTGCCCGCCCATGCCGCGATATCCTTGCGTGAACCCACATCGTTGGATTTTACTTCAATAATCTGTCCCACCTTGACGGCACTGATTCCCTTCTTAGCCTCCAGAAGAGGACCGGGACACGCCGTTCCACGGGCGTCGATGACTTTATCCGGGACAACTTTTTCCAATGCTGCGGTTTCCATAATCGAATTCCTTTTTAAACAACCAACACACCGGAACGCACGGCACTAACATTTAGTGACTCGCTGCGACCGGGATAAACCAAACTCAGAATCACCGGACGGCCGGAAGCGGGCCGACACGTTTGAACGATCCAACTCGGACAATGCCTGGGCCACCAGGCTTGCCGCCTCAACAAAACGCTGATCCGCAATGTGATAATAAATGCGTCTACCCGAACGCATGGCGTTGACCGCTCCCAGTTCCCGCATCGGCCGCAGGTGCTGTGACGCATTGGCTATGGTAATATTCACCGCATCGGCAATTTGCGAGACGCTTTGCGGACCATTCTGCAGACAGCAGAATATTTTCATCCGGGCTGAATTGGCAAACAGGCCGAAAAAAGCTCCCAATCGTTCACATTGCCTGTCGTGTGTGGATAGAGTCATTCGACACTTCCGTTTCACTAACACATCAATGGTTGCAAATACTTGCAATCACTGTGTTCATCATAGAAAACGAAATTACCCCGTCAATGACTTTCCGGCGATTTTTTATCCGTCGCTGCAGACCCATTTGTAAAATCGCGCCAAAGGGCGTCCGGCGCTCCACCGGCGCGGAGCTCAACAAAGTGCATGATTATCAATGGTTTTCTTCATTTATGCCCTGGCGATATTTTTGGTGCTAAGAAACATTCCGACACGGCGCTACGACATATCCCTATTGCCGGAGCCGGAGTTTTTCTTAGTTATCAAAACAGCACAATCCCTATACGCCTGAACTTCGCATGCGGCTAAACTCTTTTTCAGGGCAAGCATACAGTCACGACATGAAAGGAGATTGATCATGTCCATCAAACAATTCATTTGTGCCGTAGCGGCGGCGGGTCTGGTCGCCATGGTCTGTGATCAGGCGATGGCGACCAACGGTTATCAGCTTATCGGCATCGGCCAATACCAAATGGGAATGGCCGGCGCGGTGGTTGCGGCACCGGGCGATCCCATGACCGCGATTACCAATCCGGCGGGGTTGGCGTGGTTACAACCGCAGGCGGCGTTTTCGATGGAGGGCTTTTTTCCGAATCGTGAAGCCAATTTCGGTTCCGGTACGATCGGCAGCCACTCCAATTTATATGGCGTGCCGGCATTGGGGTGGCTGGCACCGGCTTTTGGCCCCCATCTCTATTTTGGTGGAGGTTTCTACGGCACTTCGGGCATGGGCGTGAATTATCAGCAGTCGAATTACTTCGGCGGCAGTTTGGAATCCTACAGCAATATATCATTTGCCAATATTGCGCCCGCACTGGCCTGGAAACCGGCTAAAAACTGGAGTATCGGTTTTGCGCTCAATTTGGCTTATGAAACCGCATCTTTTCAACAGACTGTTACGACAGGCAATACCATAACCGGTTTGAATCTGGCCAACTCCACAAGCGCCTTCGGCATTGGGGCCACCATTGGAGGCTTGTATAAGCTTAATAAGTATGTCACTTTAGGATTGTCTTATCGCAGTCCGATCATTTTTACACCCCTTACATATCAGGCCAGTTATGAGAGCATGGCCTCGCAGGGCGGACCCACCGGCGGGCCGGGACAATACAGCACACACTTGAATTATCCGCAACAGGTCGCCTTCGGCGTGGCTTTTCATCCCACATCGTGCTGGACCATCAGTCTGGAAGGCCAATACATCAACTGGCATGAAACTATGAATAATATGAATATTTACGGCCCATGGAATGGAACCAGTTACGTAAGCCTGCCGCTGCATTGGCACGACCAATGGGTGGCTAACTTTGGCACACAATATCAGATAAATAAATGGCTGACGGTACGCGGCGGATATTGTTACGGCAGCAACCCCATTGGATCACAGGATCTGGCGGCCAATTTAATTCTGCCGGCCATTATGACCAATCACATCACCATTGGTGCCACTGAACAGCTCGGAATGGGATGGACGCTCACCGAAGCGTACATGCATGCATTCCAGCAGTCCATGAGCGGAACCATGGCCGTGCCGGGTGGCGGAAGCATCCCCATCAGCACTTCCATGTCCGAAGACGAAGTTGGCGTGGAAATTGGTTATAAGTTCTGATGCCGTGCCCGGGCATCGGGATTGGTCCGGCGGTTAAACCGCCACTTTGAAATGAATAGCCGGATGCGGGTCGTATCCGATAAGGGTGAAATCGTCATAGGTTAATTGGTCAAAGGGTTTACGGGCGATGTGCAGTTGCGGCAACGGGCGGGGCGACCGATTAAGCTGTTCCCGCAATCCGGCAAGATGATCATATTCGGCCATTTTTCCGTCGCTCCGGGCGACATAGATGTGGGCGTCCACAATGGTATGGGCGAATTCTCCGACACCCAAGCCGCACTCCTGGGCAATCATCTGCGTCAGCGTGGCATAGCAGGCCAGATTAAACGGAATTCCCAGGGCAATATCGCCGGACCTCTGCGATAGATGGCAATTAAGTTTGCCGTCCAAAACTTGAAATACAAAACTGTAATGGCACGGAGGCAATTTACTGGTTTCGGCGTTACCCGGTTCCCAGGCGCTGACAACCAGCCGTCGGCTGTCGGGGTTGCGTTTGATCTCATTGATGACATAGCTAATTTGATCGATCTCCGTTACCGGCGCGGTGGTCTGGCCCGTTTGCGCAATCGGAGCATGGGATTTCTGCACCGGATGCGGGAATCGCCGCCAATAGCGGCCATAGGCGGTTTCCAATTCACCATTTTCATCAGCCCAAGCATCCCATATTTTTGTCTGTTTACGGAGATTACGAATATGCTCCTCACCGGAGAGATACCACAGCAGTTCCTTGAGCACGGCGGGATAATTAACTTTTTTGGTCGTCAACAGGGGAAAACCATTCGCGAGATTAACCTTGTAAAATGCGCCGAAGTAACTGATTGTATCCACACCGGTGCGACTGGATTTGCGGATGCCTTTATCCATAACCAGTCTGACCAGATCAAGATATTCTTTCATTCCATGATTCCAGCTTTGAATTTAAAAAGGCCGCGATGGGTTAACATCACGGCCTTTACGAACATGGAGGCAAGGGGGCTCGAACCCCTGACCTTCTCGATGCCATCGAGACGCTCTCCCAACTGAGCTATGCCCCCGATTCGCGTATCATTAAAGTATCCGAATCCGCATCACCGGTCAAGGATAAGCCGCCGACCGCGGGCTGTTAATCGGTAAGATTAAACTCGTGCAACAACAGTTCAAACTGCTGGTGATATTGCTTGCCGCCAATTTGTTTCCCATAAAGAGCAACCAGTTGCTTGAGAGCCGCGCGGGTTTGATCTTCATAAGCATTGGATTTTACGTTGCAGCGAATAAGATAGTAGTAGGCCTGCCAGTAAATTTCCGATCCGGGTTCAAGTTGGGGGATCAGCCGAACGTAAATGCTGTGGGCGTGACTGAAGTGCCCCGCGGCATATAACGCTCGCGCTGCACCGATAAAATTGGTCATATCGCCGGGACGCTTCTTCTCAAGCGACTGAAACAACTCCCACGCCAGCTGCCCCTGGCCCGCGCGAATGAGTTCAGATGCCATGATCTGTTTGTATGCGTATATATCATTGCGGTTTTTCCTGCCCGGCCGGCTTTGCAGCGACGCAATCAACTCTTTTAAAAGAGCCGCCGCGCTTGCCGCAAGCCGTTGCGATTTACCCGGATCAATGTGTCGCAAGCGTCTGCTTTCCTGATCATACTGCCCAATGAGGCCTTTGATCACATCCGCTGAATTTTGCGTGGACTGACTGGCAAATTGTTGAACCAACGGGAGGATTTTGTTGTTTTCACCGGCAAGCTGATATTGTCGAATGCGGTACCGCAGCAGAATTCCGCGCAATTTTGGTGAAAGCTTGCCATCCATGGCTGTAAGCTCATCAAGTATCTTCCCCGCGCGATAGGGATTTCGCAGCGGATCGATGGCCGTTCCCGCTTCGAGCAGAAGAATATTAATGCGATATTTTTTTGCTCTGGCCAACGCTTTTGCAGACGCGGATGCCGGCGGATGGTCCAGCAATTGGAGATAATGGGATGCAACTTTCAGCAATTGTCGCGCGGCGCGGCGTTGCGTTATTTCGGATTTTTTCTCTACTCCCATGGCACTGAGTTTTTCCGCGCCGATGCGCACGAGCTGATATTGCGCGTCAAGATAAAGGGAATTGGTCGATGGAATCCCGGAGAATAATTTTATGGCCTGGTTATATTGCCCCGAATTTTCCAGTTGCAGCGCATAGGGGAAACGTATCTGCGGATCATGAAAGTGTCGCCAATCCAGGCTGATGGCCTCTGTGGTCAGAGCATTGATGCCCGCGGGCACCTGGCGTGATTCATTGAGTTGTGCCAATTCGGACAGGGCCAGGGCAATGGCATGTTTTGCCCGCGGGTCCGTCGGTGCCATGCGAACAAAGGCGACGTTCATACGGGCGGCAAGTTCCATTTGTCCCAGTCGTGATGCGGTTATGGCGGCTATCAAAGTGGCCTCGGCACGGATCGAGGCGGGCAGATGTTTTCGCCGCAGCAGCCCCTGTGCCCCGGCCAATGCCCGCCGCTGGCTTGCGGACGCGGCATTCTGGGCGTCCAGCCAGGCTAAAGCGAGCGCCTGCAGCGGGGGGAGCTTGGCTGGATTCACTTTGGTCGGAACACTTTGCGCCAAATGGGAGAAAATCAGGCTTTGATATTGGGGCGCTTTGCTGATGACTTCACTGACAATTTTTTCCGCCGCCGCTTGCGCGTTGGCCCGCTGCGCAGTGGTCGGCAGGGCTTTAGATGATGCGGTGGCGATGCGGAAAGCCAGCAGGTCTTCACCCATCTTGGCGCTGACGGTGTTGGCCCCCGCCTGTTTGGAAGTCCAAGCCATGAAGGTTTTCAGTTTGGCATCAGCCTGATGATATTTTCCGCTGCGGAGTAACGCTGTAACCTGTTGATAACGCGCATCATATTGCAGCCACACCGGAGCGTGAGTGCTCTGAGCTTCCGTAAGATCGCGGATGGCTTTGTTGTATTGACCGCTATGAAGAAATGCTTTCCCCCGCAACAGCAATGCGCGGTAATACACGCCATTGTTCTGTGATCCCGTGTATGCGGAAATGCGCTTGATCGCCGAGGCCAGCATCGCCTGGCGGGCCTTTCCGGGTGCGGTAGCCAGTCCCGCGAAATAATCTCCATAGGCAAGATAATATTCGGCATCGCGCTGACCATTCATGGCCGCAGTGTACAGAGCTTCATCCGCATGGGAAAAAGTCGTGGCATTGTTGAGCCTGGTGACCACCGCGGAGTAATGCGTCAACGCCATTTTCAATAATTTCCTGGCCAGAGTTGCGGCGGGCAGGAGTTGCCGCCGCAAAGCCGGGGTACCGGACCAGAATTCGATTTGATTGACGGCGTTACTTGTCAGATTGGCCAGAATAAATTGCGCCTGCATGGCGGCCCAGCCGGGATCCACGTTCGCGCCGGTTGCTTGAACATAGCGTTGTACGTCGCGGATAAAGTCATGCGCCATCCGCTGCTGCCGGGCGGGATCATTTTTGAATCGATCCCATGAACAGAAAATTTCCGCCGCGCCATATAGCTCTTTGTCGGCCGCGGTGGTGGCATGCTTGAGCGCCGCGGCAATTTGAGCCTGCGCGTGCGCTTTTTCCATTTGCGCAACAATCAGTGAAGCGGGATCGCTGGTTCCAGTTACCGTTCCCGCGGGCGGTGCGGCATGCACCAGCGGCGGCGCGGCGAAGGAAAAAGCCAAGGCCAGCATCATGAATGATTTTTTGAATCCCTGCATGGTGACGAATTCCTTATTGATAGCCGCATCGCTCGGCGGCGATAACGGATGCCCGATAAATACCCGGGGCTTTAATGCGTATACCGCCTGTCCGCGGCCGTCCGCGGCAACGGTTACTGGGCCGGTGGCGGCCTGAAGGCCACCTGTTTGAACCTGGCCTGAATGCAATCACTGTATACAGTGATGACATCCTTATACGGCACACCATTGGAAGGTGAAATAAATATCTGCACCGGCACACCCTTGACCAGGGCTTTGTGCTTGTTTGTCAGGAAGGTGGCCAATTCCCCGGACAGATCGGCGGTTTGCAGGCCCGGCAAAATGGCAATGGCGCGCGTGCCCCGCATGCGCAATTTGATGTTAATACGCGTAGGTGGCATGGCGCCGGTTTTAACATTGGACAACCCACCCTTGATGGCGGGGGTATTGTTAGTCAAATACCAGTCCGGGCTGACAAAAGAGCTTCCCAGCATGAAAAATATGAGAATAACCATAACCACATCCACCATGGGAGTCATATTCGGACCGACATGATGGGCGGCGTGCATTCCGCGGCGTATGTGTTTTGTAGTTATGGACATGGAAAAACCTCGCTGGATTCCAGGAGCCGCGGCATTAACCGGGCCTGCGGGTCATAAAATGAATGCTGGCGATGCCGGCCTGCGCACAACTGATCAACACCGGAGCCACAAATTTGTACGGGATGGACCGGTCCGCCCGGAGCACAACTTTAATTTTGGGGTTGTCACGTTTTTGCTTTCGCAAATAGCCGGCCAAGCGGCCCTCGGAAATTCGGTTGCTCCAGATCATGATTGTCGGCGTGGCATTATCCGCATACCCACCGGCGGGCGGCACGAGATTGATAATTAACTGATCGCTTTTATCTCGCATATCTTTGCCATTTTTGGCCGAGGGGATTTTAATTCCCTTGACCGATGCCGCCTTGGCGATATGCCCCACCAGCAAAAAGAAAATAATAAGACACATAATAATGTCAATTAACGGCGTGACATTCACATGCGTATCCTGCATGGGCTTTATACCGCGAATTTTCATGATGCAAACTCCTGTTCAACGCCGTGTTGCGCCATCAGCCGCCGCTGTCCAACGCCACACGACAGGGCATTTGTCCGCCAGACTTCACACGCCCGCGGCGGTATCACCTGATCCGGTGCCGGTTCGCCGGGGTACTGGACGGGCCATGGGCTTGCCACTTTCCGGCGCGGCGACGGCCCCGGCTTTTTCAGCCGGGCGCAGGCTTTCCAGAAGTTCTTCCGACAGAACCGAGGCCCGACCGGTAATTTTATCCAGCCGCATGCGAAAAAATCCGAATGCGATCAAGGATGGAATGGCCACCGCCAGGCCGCCGAAGGTATGCCAAAGAGCCGTGGCTATACCCACCGACAAATCTGATACTTTGGCTTGCCCGCCCGCATGATGCAAGGCATCAAAAGCTTCAATCATACCCAGCACGGTTCCCAATAGACCGATCAGCGGCCCGATGTTGCCGATAACATTAAGCATCTCAATGCGTCGGAACAAATTAGCGCTGTTTTCCGATACTGCGCTTTCCAGTCCTTCCCGCATGGCACCATATCCCAGATGAGCGCGACGAATCCCGGCCTGCATGGCCTTGCTGACGAACGATTGGTCGGCGGCGGTAAAATCAATGAGTTCTTTGAGTTGCCGGGAGTCAATAAGAGAACGGATATGTTCGGTGGTTTGAACGGGGGCGATTTTGCTTTCACGCAAATGCAGTATGGCGTCGAAGATTAATGCAATACTGGCCACCGAGCATCCAACCAGAACGACAATGACGGTTATATCCAGACCCCACAAAATGGGGTTGGGATGGTAGGCGCTGGCACTGTCGCCGCCGGTGCCGACACTTTGCGCCATGGCGGTATGACTTAAGGCCGCCAGCGTACCAAGGAACAACACACCCAGAAGCATGATGCGGAAGCGGGAATGAGCATAATTGCTGAACATGAAAAAACTCCTTTGACTTTATTATCGGCTATTGCCGAGCGGTTCCATTTTATTTCCGCGGCATTTTTGCCGCCAGAAGTTATAAACTATTCCTTTATTAAACGGTATTGGCCGCCGGTTTCTTTGGCGATTTTTCGTAAAGCGCCGGAATAGAGTCGTAATTGCGCCAGAAACCCGCGTGAATGACCATTCAAAAATGTATACGTAAACACATGTGCACCATGCACATCCATTTTTGCCACACGATTCGCCAAACTCGGATCAAAGCCCCCATTGGTTACAAAATAGATGATTTCCGGATGCAGTCGAAACGCCATGCGGAAGGCGTTCTCATACACTGCCAGGCGGCCTCGCGCCGCACCACCGGGATGAACCGATGAAAATTGGCTTAAAGCCATTTTTTTCGCCGGCAGCGTCGCGTGAATCAGACCTCCGGCCCCCAATGATCTGGCACGTCGACTAACTAAAATAACCGCAAAACGTTGTATTGGAACCATTTGATCAATTGACTTCCGCAATTCCTGCGCCACAAATTCAAAGTTGTAAAGCATTAATCCCGAGTGATCGATGATATAGACCACACGAACGGCATTGCCGCCGCGGCCTATAAACCGCGATGGCGGGCCGGAACCCATGCCTCCGCCGGGAATGCCGAACGATGCCAGCGACCCGCCCGAAGCACCTCCCTGCGGTCCCACCGCAATAAAGTCAAGGGCTTTGGTGGCGGAGGAATTCAACACCGTGGCGACGGATGTCCGGCTGGTATTGGCATAGTTCGAGAGAATACGTCGGATATTCTGGCGCGCTTTTTCCAGCGGATTATTGTTGTGCCCGGAATTGGGATTTCCGCCCGGATGCGTCGAAAAATGCTGATCCCATGCCTGTGGAACAATTATTGGGTGCCGCGTGCTGGTAATGACCGAATGCAGGGCCGCCACGACAAACACAATCAGGACAAACAATCCCAGATGCAGCAGCGCCGATGCAATCCACGGGGAACCCCGATCCAACCATGCCGGAATGTCACCGGATTGGAGCGCACTTTGTTCCGGCAACGGATCATGATGATCTGATTGGGGAAATTCAGGGCGTGAAGTTGTCTGGCTCATGGATAACCCCGTTTTCCTCTTCCACCCCGTGCCGTCTTACCGTCCGCCCCGGCGCATTGACCCAATAAAATTTTAGCGTTCGGGCCTCGCAATTTCGCACACCACCGTTACGTACCAATCCCGGTATTTGGTTGTGGCAGTGCACGATATCCTTTCGCGGCCTCTCCCGCGTGGCCGCATCGCAACCCGCCGACCAAAGATACAACGTTATCGGCCTGCTTCCGAAAAATCAATGGTTTTTTTGCGCAATTTTTAATTTTCCGCTATTGCGGCGCAACACAACGAACAAGAAAACAAAACTCTGACCATATCTCACTCATCTGCGGTTACCGAAGAATTTGCGATATTCATACGTTAGACCACAGTTCGTCATTTATCCGACACAAACAACTGGATTATCTGAGATTTCAGTCGTTATACCGGAGTTGATGGACGTGATCCCGCGAACTTCGCCGCCGATATGCAACCCGCCCACATTTGCACCGGGTTCAACATCTCGCCAGTCAATGTTTTATTGTTATCGCGGTGATGATTGGCCGTTTTCTGCTGCTATTTGATACCTCGATTGCCCACATTGCCAAATGCTCTGTCTAAACCGACTGCGCAACACGTCCCTCCGAACGTCAAGGATACTGTCATGTTGTAAGAAATAAGGACTTCTAACGCTTTTATTATACAAATTTTTCTATGATTGGACTTTTATGGACATTTTATGTACAATGACCCATATTGACACAAGGAGATACAGCCGTGAAGTTGACTGTCAAAGATGCCGCAAGATTATTAAGTGTATCTGAGAAAAGCATTTACCGATGGATTAAAGATGGAGCCATCCCGGCTTATCAGGTCAACGACCAATATCGTTTTAACCGCGCCGAGTTGTTGGAATGGGCAACTTCCAGGCGGCTTAACGTTTCGCCGGAGATATTCCGGGAGCCGGAAGGAGGAGATTCACCGCCGCCGTCATTAACGGAAGCCTTGCGGGCGGGCGGGGTACATTATCGAATTGGCGGCAATGATAAAGCCGCGGTTCTGCATTCGGTGGTGGATGTTATGAAACTGCCGGAGGAAGTGGATCGTGAGTTTTTATATCAGGTTCTTCTGGCGCGTGAGGCCCTGGGGTCTACGGGCATTGGCGACGGCATCGCCATCCCGCATGTACGCAATCCGATTGTGCTGCATTTGTCGCGTCCGCTGGTGGCATTGTGCTTTCTGGAAAATCCGGTGGATTTCGCGGCCATCGACCGCCAACCGGTGACAACACTGTTTACTTTTGTCAGTCCGACCGTTCGCGCTCATTTGCATCTGTTGTCGCGACTGGGATTTGTATTGCGAAATCAAGATTTCCGCAGTGCCATCATGCGGCAGGCGTCGCGGGACGAAATTATGAATGGCCTGGCCAAAGCGGAAGCGGAAATAGCTCCGTCAACCACCGCGAGTCCTGCTCCAGTTGAGACACAGACGGATCAATCCGTGACAACGACCGCGTAGTAATGGTTTTTTCCAAGCCGTGCGCTGCAAGTGATCCAGGGCTTGGCAAACCAGGCATGAAATAATACAGGCGATTCGGTGAAGCGCCCGCAAACAGGAGCCGATATGGACATGTCTCTTACACTTCTGGCCCTTACGCTGATTGCCATCAGCGGTGTGCCGGGATTGGTTGCGCGAGGACGCGCCACGTGGGGACAATCCTTTGCCACCATTCTGACGGTCTGCGCCTCGATCCTCGGCCTGATCGGGGGATTTTCCGTGTTGGCAACCGGACGGGCCTCAATGGTTTTGCTTCCGGGGATATGGCCCGGCCTGCCGCTTCATTTGCGTTTGGATTCACTGTCGGCATTTTTTTCCGTGCTGATTTTTTTTATGGCGGCCGCCGGTTCGGTATATGGACAAGGTTACTGGCGGCAGGAAAACCATCCGTCCACCGGCGGGAAATTGCGGTTGGTCTATGGCTTGCTGATTGCCTCAATGGTCGCGGTGACTCTGGCGTATGATGCCATGGCCTTCCTGCTGGCATGGGAAATCATGGCCCTGACGAGCTTTTTCCTTATTGCCACGGAAGATGACAAACCGGAATGTCGGCAAGCGGCATGGGTCTATTTTGTGGCCACGCATGTCGGCACGCTGGTTTTGTTTGCAATGTTTGCCCTGCTGCACGCGGCATCGGGAACATATCTGCTTACCCCCATTCCGACAGCCACCGGAGTGGTCCTGCAGACCGTCATTTTTCTCATGGGGCTGACCGGCTTTGGACTTAAGGCCGGGATTATGCCGCTGCACTTCTGGCTGCCCGGTGCACATGCCAATGCGCCGAGTCACGTTTCGGCATTGCTCTCCGGCGTGGTGCTGAAGGTGGGAGTATATGGATTGTTGCGGCTGCTGACGCTGCTGCCCAATCCGCCCGCGGTGTGGGGCGTTTTGATCTTGATACTCGGAACAACCAATGCCATTCTCGGCGTAGTATTTGCGCTGGGCCAACATGACATCAAACGATTATTGGCTTATCACAGCATCGAAAATATCGGCATTATTTTGATGGGACTGGGTTTGGCGATCATCGGCGTTGCCCTGCATCAACCGGTGTTGGCGATTCTGGGGATAGCGGGATGCCTGTTGCACGTTTGGAATCACGGCTTATTTAAATCATTGCTTTTCTTTGCGGCTGGATCAGTGGTTCATGCAACCGACACGCGGGATATCGATTCGCTGGGCGGGCTGGGTAAATCCATGCCGTGGAGCGCGGGACTTTTCCTGATCGGGGCCATTGCCATTTGTGGTTTACCACCGTTGAACGGATTTATCAGTGAACTGCTGGTCTACCTCGGATTATTGACACCGGCGGCAAACCCGACAACGGGAAGCTGGGCAGCGGTGGCCTTGGGGGCCGCAGCACTGGCGCTGGTGGGAGCCTTGGCGGTGGCCTGTTTTGTAAAGGTCTATGGGGCGGTTTTTCTGGGAACCGGTCGAACCGACCGAACGGCGCAAGCACACGAATCACCGAAGAGTATGATCGGCACGATGATCGTACTGGCCGGCGTGTGTGTTGGCATTGGCGTTGTCCCAATGATCGTGGTGCTGCCGCTGGGACATGCCGCCGCGGCGTGGTCAGGTGATCCAACAATGGCGCACCGCATGACTGCCGCATTGCCTTGGCAATACTTGACGGAGGTTTCCGTCGCTTTTCTTGCAGCACTGCTGGTTTTGTCGTTACTCATGCGTTATCTGCCGCGGCATTGCCCCGCAAGGCGTGCGCCAACCTGGACATGTGCATACATCCGGCCGGACAGCCGCATGCAATACACGGCGGCATCCTTCGCCCAAATGCTGGTGGGATTGTTTCAGTGGGTGTTGCGCCCGGTTACGCATGGCCAAATGCAGCAACAGCTATTTGTCCAAAGCGTCAACCGACATACCGAAGTTCCTGATTTTATGACGGATCGCGCCGGGTTCAGCGCATGGCGGCAGGTCAAGCAATGGCTCAAGCCGATACGCCGAATGCAACAGGGCAGTGTTCAGCAATACCTGCTTTATATGCTGCTGGCACTATTTCTACTGCTGGCATCACTAATTCCGTTTGGGACCATTTTGAAACATGTAATGGGGAAATAAACACCGTAATACGGACTTTGATTGATTTATGAGCACCGCATTATTCATCATGCTTTCGGCATGCTTAGTCATGGCCCTTTCCGGAGCGCCGGGGTTGTTGTTCAGCCGGCGCAGCGGCATGGGGCAGTGGATCGCAACGCTGTTGAATCTGCTGGCCACACTGCTGGGCATGGCGGCATGGATGATCTTTGGGGCCGATGGCTATCACCGTGAACTCCTGACATGGCCGTGGGCTCTTCCGTGGGGCAATTTTGCCGTGGGCATTGATACAATCTCCCTGCTGTTTCTCATACCGATTCTGGGTGTGTCACTTTCAGGCTCCGTGTACGGCATGGAATATTGGAAACAGGCGCGACATCCGGGAAACGGAAGAAAACTGCGATTCTGCTGGGGGCTGATGAACGCCGGCATGATGCTGGTGGTGCTGGCGCGCGAC
>JAJYZY010000068.1 GCA_021799715.1 Planctomycetota bacterium
CGTCACAATATTGGCGAACAAAAGTGTGTGCAGGAGAATATCGTATGGGTGTGTTGATATACCATCGGAAGGCGGCCGCGGCTTTGCTGATCGTCGGGTTGGTAGTACCGTTGTGCGTTGGCATAGCGCATGGTGTTGCCGGTCCATTAAGCATGGCCCGACAACTTGCTGGTGCCACCGTTGCCAAAGCAAGTCGCGCTGCCACCGCCGGCCTTGGGCCAAGTATTTATACTGTTTCCTATTATGTTGCCGGGGCATACCGGACGGTGCAGGCGGCGGTTAATGCCGTGCCGGTGAATAACAGGGGGGCGGTGATTATTCATATTGATCCGGGCACCTACCCCGGGCAGGTGGTGATTCCCGCGGACAAGCCGCATATCACCCTTCAGGGCGATCATGCCCGCAACACCGTGCTAACCGATAATCTGCCCGTGCGGGACGCGGGAAAACAGGGCCATCCACGCGGATTTATGAATACCGCCACCTTGTGCATTTACGCCCCTAACACCAGACTTGACAATATCACCATTCAAAATAGTTATGTGCAAAAATCCAACGTCAACGGCAATCAGGCTCTGGCCGTTACCGCCGGCGCGGACAAGCTGGCCTTCAATGATTGTCGCTTATTAGGATTTCAGGATACGCTCTATTTCGCGCATCCCGGCACGCGGGCGTATTTTACTCACTGCCTGATTACCGGAGCTGTGGATTACATTTATGGCTTTGGGACAGCCTGGTTCAATCATTGCGTTATTCGCAACGTCAACCGGGGCCATTGGGGAAGCATCACCGCGCCTTCCACTCCGCAAAGCCAGCGATTCGGATTTGTTTTTTTCCACTGCCGCTTGGAGAGCTTAAAATCCACTCCGGCTGGAAGCGTGTATCTTGGCCGGCCTTGGCGGCCATACGGCAGTACGACATTTCTTAACTGCTACATGGGCAGGCAGATTCGACCCATTGGTTGGAGTAACTGGAAAAAGCCGAAACTCGAAAAAACCGCCCGCTTTGCCGAATACCGCAGCACCGGACCGGGCGCTGATGTGAAGGATCGTGCGGCGTGGTCCACACAGTTAACCAAGGCGCAGGCAGCAAAAATTACACCGCAATCCGTGCTTGGCCCCGGAAATTGGTGGCGCGTTGCGCGGATGATTCCCGGAAGAAATCAGTCGCCGCGGTGAACGGTGTCATGAGTGCCATAAACACTATTTCGCGGATTCGCGGAAAAATGAATAAAGGAGTTTCACAATGCGTTTAAGAATGTTGGCACTGGCCATCGTATCCACGTTATGTTCCACAGGTCTTGCGCATGCCGGAACGGAAAAAATGATCACGGTCGCCGCCAATGGCAGTGGTCAATTCAAAACTGTTCAGGCGGCGGTAAATACCGTTCCCAATAACAGCAAATCGCCGGTGATTATTTTTATTAAGCCCGGCATCTACCGTGGACTGGTTGTGGTGGGGCGGCATAAACCTGCCATCACATTTCTCGGTGAAGACGGCAAAACCCGTCGAACGATCATCACGTATAATCTCAACGCCAACGATAAAGGTGCCAATGGGAAACCAATAGGAACATTCTCCACGCAGACCGTCTGGATTCGCTCCAATAACTTTTCCGCCGCCAATATCTCATTTGTCAATTCGGCCGGAAATGTCGGACAGGCCCTGGCCATCCGCGTCGATGGCGACCGGGCGATATTTGACCACTGCCGTTTTACCGGCTGGCAGGATACCGTTTTAACCAGCGCCAATCGCCAATATTTTGAAAACTGCTATATCGCCGGTGCCACTGATTTTATTTTCGGCGGTGCAACCAGTTATTTTGACCATTGCCGCATTCATTGTCTGGGTTACGGCTTTATTACCGCCGCCCGCACGCCTGAAAATCAAAAATCTGGATATGTGTTTAATCATTGCAAAATAACATCCGAAAGCCGGCGACATCGCGTCGTGCTGGGGCGGCCATGGCGTAAATATGCCGATGTCGTATTTATGCATACCTGGATGCCTGACGCCATCAGGCCGCGCGGCTGGATCACATGGCATCATAATCCGGTGGATAAGAAGACCACCCGATACGCCGAATATGACAATGCCGGGCCGGGTTGGACGCCCGCACAACGGGTTCGTTGGGCCCGACAATTGACCGCACCTCAGGCGGCACATTACACGGTACGGGAGGTATTGGCGGGTGCCGACAATTGGAACCCGCAGGCCGTCGTTCAGCGCGTATTGCTGCCGGAGATTCTCGCGGTCACCGCGCCGCGTATTCCTCATCAGGTCTTTAACGTCCTCTGGTATCACGCCCAGGGAAATGGCCGCACACTTAACACTTCGGCCATTCAACGGGCGCTGGATATCTGCCATGAAGATGGCGGCGGCGAAGTACTGATTCCAGCCGGCAAATACCTCACCGGCGCATTGAAGCTTTACAGCAGCACCAATTTACACCTGGCCAAGGGGGCGGAGATATTGTTCAGTAATCATTCCGCAGACTACAAGCGCGGCAAAGCCGGCTACGGCGGGTGTCTGCAAGCCGATCACGCCCATGATATTGAAATTACCGGCCGAGGTACTATCAATGGACAGGGCCGCCCATGGTGGAAAATAGCCTGGGCCGAAAAAGCAGCGGACAAAAAAGCCAAAATAAAGCCGGTGCCCACCCCCGTTCCAGTCCATCGTCCGCAATTGATTGTGCTCAATAACTGTCAGCGCGTACTGATTCAAGGCATCACCCTGGAGAACTCGCCGAGCTTTCATCTCTTCCCGCAGGAGTGCCGCGATGTGGTGATTCGAGGAATTACTATTCTGGCACCGCAGAATTCTCCCAATACCGATGGCATTGATCCCTCCGGATGGAATTATCTCATCACAGGTTGCCGCTTTAATGAAGGTGACGATTGCATTGCCATCAAGGCGGCGGGCAAACATGGATGGATACATTTATCCTGCGAAAATTTTCTCATTACCCACTGCTTTTTCGACCATGGCCATGGCATGTCGGTTGGCAGCGTAACCTACGGCGGCCTGCGCAATTTGACCGTGATGGATTGCACATTCAATAAAACCGATGCGGGTATTCGCCTCAAATCCAATCGCCACCGCGGCGGCCCGGTGACGGATCTGGTCTATACGCACCTGACCATGAAAGGCGTAAAAGTCCCGGTGCAAATTGTCAGTTACTATCTTAAAATTCCGCGCCATCCGCAACGGGCTAAGCCACAACCCATTACCGCCACAACACCCATTTGGCGGCATATCTATATCCATGACGTCACCGCCACGGATGGCAAAGTGGCGGGCATGATCATCGGCTTGCCGGAGAAACTAATTTCCGACGTGCTGTTCAAGAATGTGCATATCAGTGCCCACGCCGGAATGAAAATCGTCAATGCCGATGACGTGGCATTTGTGCACAGCACCATTCACGCCGCCCACGGTCCGACGTTTATAATTCATGATTCCCATGTGCAGGGGGCTGCAAACTAAGTAGGAACGCAGAAGTGAAGCAACCACTGCGACGGTCAAGAACCGGTGTTAATTTGGTGATCTATAACACGAACACCGGGCCGGGTTGCAATCGTTCTTCCTTCGCACTTGGACATCTCCGCCCGATCGCAATCGTGTTCGCTGCTCCGACAGAATCTGCCGGCACGAGAGGAGGCGGACGAAACCGCTGATGACGCAGATGGGCGCAGATAGGATGCGAGCAGGGGATTGGTTGGAAAGATGGGACGGGGAAATGTTGGCTCGCCCGTTCTGTTTAATCTCGGCGATGGTTCATCACGCGAGGCTGAACCGGAAATGACCGCCTGCGGGCAACGGTGCCTTCCTCGGTACATTTGCAGCCAAAAGATCATTGCGAGACCTTTGCCATTACCGCCCCAGCCATGGCAGGGTGTGCCACCTTGGGCATGGGTTCATGGAAGCGGCATATCAAGATACCATCGAACAATCACCGATTCGGGCTTTCGTGAACACATATCTGCGAACATCTGCGGAATCTGCGGTTCAGAACGCAAGATTTATCAAATATGCTCCGGGACTCGACGCCATGAGCCTTCAAGACCCCTCCGCTTTGTTGTTGACTTGCACCTACGCCGCGCATGCTAAAAAGGAACGCAACCACTGCGACGGTCAAGAACCGGCTTTAATTTGGTGATCTGTAACACTAACACCGGGCCGGGTTGTAATCGTTCTTGGTTCGTACTTAGTTGCGGTACTCGTTCATGGCCATAGAGCGCCTGGCGGAGTCGTGGCGGGGTGCCTGGAAAAATTGCCGCGCCCAGTGGAGGCAACTCCGCCGTAGCGTCAAGCGGGGACACCCCTTCTGGTGCAGGCTCCGGCCCGATGGGCGCTTTTGCATGAACAGTTACCTGATGTGTTGATGTCCAAGCATCGATCTCACCAACCAAATCATGGCCCGCCGTGCCGGGCGTAAACACGCCCAAGGCCGAACTGGTCAACCGGGTTCAAAATGCAAGGCGGCGAAAATGTATTTTCAGTTGCCGCCGTATGGAGATGTTTTGGTATCTTCAATGTCGCCGGAACCGTTGGGGCCGGCCAGGACGATGGCGTTTTTGCCAATCGATTTGGCACGCATCAATTCCTGATCGGCCACGGCCAGCAAATCGGTAAGATTCTGCGCATCCCATGGAAATGTGGCCAATCCGCCGCTGATGCTTAATTTTCCGGAAATCGGGCCGCCTTCCGCGTTCCATGGATGTTCAGCCACCGCTTTTCGGAACCGCTGGGCAATATTCAAGACCGTTCGCGGATGTTGTGAATCCGGCTGCCGGGGGCCGCCTTCATCCCAGAACACCACCGCAAATTCATCGCCTCCAACGCGTGCCACCATATCCCGATTGCGCGTGCAATGCCGCAACAGGCGAATGACTTCGCGAATAATTGCATCACCGGCGGCGTGGCCGAACTGATCGTTGTACTGCTTGAAATCATCAATATCAAACAGCAGAATCGTCACGCAGAACCGGTCGCGCCGGGCCCGATCCAGCAGGTGCGGGACATTTTCCATAAAGTATCGGCGATTGTACGCGCCGGATAATTCATCCGTATCCGCAAGGCGGCGGAGATTCTTAAAATTGCGGTTCAAGACCAGCATGGCTGTAAGCCAGGCCGCCGACTGTTGCAGTTGATCGGTGATCCGCGCGCTTTTGGCGGCACCTTCCAGCACGAGTGTGCCAAAAGAAGTGCCTCGGTGCTGCAGTTGTACGGATGCCTTTTCCGATGCCACCGGGAACAATTGTGTCTGCTCAGATCCGGGCGGCTCAATTTTCAGGTAACCGGGCCAGCGGAAATTGCTTTGTAAAATCTCCAGAGCAACGGCTTGAATATCACGATGCCCGGTCTGCATTTCATGCGTAAGTGTGATCTGGGCCTGCATGGGAATTTTCAGCGTCGCCGCAGAGGCCGCCTGCGCATTGGCCTGCTCTTCATCCGCAAGAATATCCGCAAGTGGTTCGGATGGTGTACCGGCGGCATCGGCCGGTTTTTCCGATGGCGCGGCGGCCGCGGTTTTGTTGTCACGTTTAGGTGTTTTTGACGCGCGCGGTGGCGCTACGTTCGGCACCGGCCGAAATATTTCAAATGCCGGCCGCGGCGCGTTACCGCCGGCCAGCGGATCCGTTGGGTTTAAGCCAGACACTGCACACCTCTCTCTCGCAGGCTCTTGGACAAGATGCGGCCTTACGAGGTTGTTATTTTCAACCTCGGACGCCTCCTTGCGTAACTCGCCAGAAACACTCATTGCCATCAGCCTGACGACAGTTCTACGACACCCGCCGGCTTTTAGATGCCGGCTTCGGTGCCCTTCATAAGAGCTTTCCACCCCCGGGCGCTACATGCGCTTCAAGCGGTGAAAAGCCCTTCCTTCGGCCATCCTCCATTGGCGGCGGGGAATCTTCACGATTCTTCCCGTCCCGGTCTTTTTAGCACACGGACACGGAATTCCACCGTCAACTTCATTTCTTACTGTAAACTAAACCGGTTCACAACGCAAAACTTTTTCCGATATTTGCCGGTTTCCCCGCTTATCAGACCAGCCGGCCGCCGGTATTGCGTCTATTTGGTGTAAGTTATCGGCACATGCTAGACATCCAATTTGTATCTGATATTGCTTATCAATCATTCCGCCTTGCCGTCATTAACACCGCACTGGCGTGGTGCAGCCTGATGGTGAATATGCCATGGGCCGCTGACGCCATCGTCACGCGACGGTGCCCGTGCAATATGCCATCATGTACACCGTCAAAACTCTGACCACCTATGTAGATACGCTTCTGCGAAGAAATGGACCTCGCCGTCAAATATTCCAGTTGTCCGGTTTGGCTGTGCGCCAGTTTCAGCGCTACGATAACATTCCGGTGCAAAGATTTATTTATCAAAACAACACGGACTTCGCGATGCCGGTCCACGGTCATCCAGATCTTTACATTGGCTTTGCAATGGTATGCGACCGGGATGATCCGTGCGCCGGGCGGAGCAGCTTGGGCGAACATCAACATGCCGTAATAGAGCGGCAGCACCCGTACGCCATTGTGATGAAAGCTCCAGAACGCCCCATACCGCGGCCCGGTGTGAAAATTCACACCGGCGCAACCCGTGGAGGCAACTTCGAACATCGTATCCAAGCTCCACAGCGATGCCGCAAACACATTGCTGACGCCGGCTTTGCCACCGCCATAAGCGGAGTTAATTTCAGCAAAGCGCACCGGAATATCATAACGCCGTCCCGCCGACTCAGAGCTTCGAATCAACCGGGCGAAAACAGCGGACGAGCTATTTTTCAGAAGATTGGCAATACTGGCAAAACGAGGCGAGCGTCGATTGCGAATCGGTGCGCCCAATGGATATTCATGCATGGTTACCAACGCCAGGCGGCGGTGCTGTTGCTGGATGAACTCCGGCGTATAACGCCGCCAGACTGAACAAAATGCCGGCCCTGCCAGCATCCTCGGTTGCGGAAGAAGCGATTGCACATTGGAAGCAAAGCCATTCCATTGGCGGAAATAATCGCGCACGTTGTAGCTGTGCGGCCGCATGGTATTGTAATTATACAAGTCTGGTTCATTGCCAATTTCAAAGGCCAGAATATGCCTTTTTCCAATTATGTCGATGGCGTTGCGCATCCATGGTCGGGCCATGGCCGCCGTTCCGCGGCCAAAATTCACACCGAGAATCAGTTTCCCGCCGGTGCCAACCGCCACCGCTCGCAGCATCCTGGCCACGCGTTTGGTCAGGTTGATCATGTCGCCGGCGGGGCGTGAATGCAACGCCGGCAGGTTCCACACCGCTTGATCTTCGGAATTTCCACCAATCCGCAAGACGGGCGCACCCTGTAGCCGCCCCAGCCGATTCAACAAGCGACTGGTGATCGGCAATCGGACTTTGTTGAATAGATCCTCCAAACTCCCGCCGTATTCAACCGATATACCAGGAAAAGATTTTGGAATCACCACGCCCGGATGTCCAAACTCCGGAATCGCAGTGATGGCCTCGGAGGCGACTATCGCGGCGGTTGGATTCTCGCGGGCCAGGCCTTCGGCACCCGCGACACCGGCCACGCTGAATGTCAGGGTGGTCAACACTATTGCGCCTGCCACGGCAGCCAAGGATTTTTGTGACATACCATTCCTCCTTGCATCATGATTGCCAACACGACTCACAACCGGATGCATCAGTCAACGCATACATACAACTGCTCAGTTTATGCCCGACAGCCGATCTGCAGCGGCGGAGTATCCTGATGCTTGTACATGACAAAATATTCGCGGTGTCCCAGTGCTTCGGGTTTGGTTACACTGCCGGCCGCGACAGTTGTCACCAGCTTCTCCAATGCTTCGGCGGCTTGATCCAGGCTCATGCGGCCGTCAAGCACTGCGCCGGCATCAAAATCAATGTCCTCCGCCATGCGTTGGAATGTCTGGCTGTTACCGGTAATTTTTACCAATGGCGCAATGGGTGAACCAATAACACTGCCGCGCCCGGTTACAAACAGTACAATCTGGCAGCCACCGCTTATTAAGTCCATAATCCCTTCGGTATCATTGGGGTTGGTATAACCGAAGCTCATAAAGTGCGAGTCCGGCACACTGTCCATAAGCCACAGGCCCGGATGCGGCGGTGTCTGCGCGACCTTGATGACGCCTTGAATATCCGTGATCCACTTTTGGCAAACGCCCCCATGCTCTTTTCTTCAATGGTTGTCAGTCCGCCGGCAAAATTTCCGGGCGATACGGAATACTGTCTGACACTTTGGCAATACCGCACCGCTTTTTCATAAGCGATATCAATTTGCGCGGCGGCATCCGCGGAAGCGGCCCGCGCTAACATCACTTCCTTCAACCCGATCATTTCCACAATTTCTTCAAAAATCGCCGTGCCGCCGACATCCACCAGCCGGTCAAAAAAGCGTCCCACCACCGGATTGCCCGCCAGACCACTGGTTCCATCCGATCCGCCGCATTCGCAGCCGATGCACAAATCCGCCAATGTCATCGGCACGCGCCTCCCTGTGCGGTGCATCTCCTCACGCAATTGCGCAATAATCTTCACGCCTTTTTCAATGCCCGCGCGGGTGCCCCCGGCATCCTGTATATAAAACCAATCCGCCGGACGTCCGCTCTTACGAACCACATCGGCAATTTTCTCTGGTTGCGTATATTCGCATCCCAGCCCCACGCTTAATACCGCTCCGACATTGGGATGCCGCGCCAGAGCCAGCATCAGCCGCACGGCGTATTGGTTGTCATAACAACCGGGGAATCCAATGACATGTACATCGTCCTGCCCCTTGGCAATGCTGTGTGATACGTGGCTGGCGCATTGCACCGTGTAAATCACCAGCACAATATTTCGCACGCCCTTCCGGCCGTCTGGTCGAAGGTAGCCTTCCCAGGTTGTTGACGCAATGTTATTCATATCGTGTGTCCGTGGCGGCTCCTGTATGCAGATCCAATGTGCCGGAGCGTTGATCAAAATTGCTCTTGCAGTTATGCAGATGCACCCATTGCCCGCGCCTGATGGCACCCGCAGCCGTCCCGATGGATACGCCATACTTGCGGATGGCACCGCCGTCCGCAATATCCACAATCGCCACCTTGTGCCCGAGGGCGATGGCTTCTTCGGCGGTCAGGCCATTGCCGGGCTTGTCGACGCCAAGTATGTCCAATCGCTCGGATTTTTTTGCATCATCGAGCATAGTAGCGACATTATCGCCGCTGTGAATAATAAAACATCTTGGCATGGTGATCGCTGGTTCCCTTAAAATGGCACCTCGACGATTTACGCAATTTTTACCGCCGCCCGCCGTTGATCAAAATCCGCGGGCAGCAATTCTGATACCGTCAACGGCACCGGTGCGTCGGTGTCCGGCTCGCGGATCAATTCCTGGGAAATAATCTCCGGGCGGCCGGCATGGTTGTACATCTGCCGCATGATACGCGAACTGATCCGCACTTCCAGTACCACCCGATGGGGCACGGTTTCATAATCCCGCGTCAGTACGGTGGCATATTTTTCCAGAAACGTGATCCCCTTGCCGTCCGAAAGGGATACGGAAATCACCGCGTGAATCAACTCGCCGAGCATCGTGCGTAGAACCACATCAGTCAGCCGGGATACGCCCTGCCCGGTTTTAGCGCTTACCGCAAGAGCCGAGGGAAATTTCAATTTCCAGAAAGCCAGATCATCCGGTGACTGTATGGCATCGGTTTTATTCAGAAGCAATTGCGCTTTCTGATTGCCGCAGCCTATGTCCATGAGCACCTTTTGCACACTGATGAGTTGCTGCATGGCATGGGGATGCGACACATCCAGCACAATCAGCAGCAGATCCGCGTGCGTGGCTTCCTCCAGCGTTGCTTTGAACGACGCCACAAGATGGTGGGGCAGATCACGCACAAAGCCCACGGTATCCGACAGCAGGCCGCTGTGGGCACTGGCCAGACGCCATTGGCGGGTTTTGGTATCCAGTGTCGCAAACAGCTTATCTTCCACAAATGTTCCCGCCCCGGTAAGCGTGTTGAACATCGTGCTTTTGCCGGCATTGGTGTAGCCCACGAGGCTGACAGTAAAATGTTGTTCCCGGCGCGTGGAAACCTCGCGGCTTTTGCGATCCTGAACCTGTGAAAGGCGCTTCTTCAAATCGGAAACTTTGTCTCGCACCAGGCGGCGGTCAATTTCCAACTGCATTTCACCCGGACCGCGTGCGCCAACGCCCGCGCCGGCACCCGATCCAATGCGCTCCAGATGCGCCCACATGTGCCGCAGTCGCGGATACGTATATTCCATTTGCGCCAGGGCCACCTGCAGCTGCGCTTCATGCGTTCGCGCCCGTGTGGCAAAAATGTCAAGAATTAATTCACTGCGATCCAGAATTTTGCATTCGCAGATTTTCTCCAGATCACGCAATTGATTTGGCGACATATCATTATCGAAAATCACCACATCCGCATGATGGGCCTTCACCATTCGGGCAATTTCTTCGGCCTTCCCGCGGCCAATATACGTCCCGGGATCGATAGTCTGGCGTTGCTGAATAACACGTTCAATAACTTCCGCCCCTGCGGTGCCCGCCAGACTTGCTAATTCACCCAGAGGATCGCGCGGATCCGCCGTTGAATCCGGCAGGATCACGCCCACGAGAATCGCTTTTTCGCGATGCACGGATAATTCAGTACGCATATCTTTGGACAAGTGTTAATAACTCCTGCAATGTCATATCCCGGCCCGGTTTTTCCGCAACCGTTATTGCGAACGCCGCCAAAGTGCAGTCGGTGTTGCGATTTGCCGCAACGCGCGGATATATTCCACCCCGCATGGCATTTATGGCGCGCCGGGCGAACGGTTTTCAACCCGCTTTTTGTGCGTCTGTGCGGCAATGCGACAGGCCATTTTCAACGCCGCCTTCATGCTGCCGGGATCCGCTTTATTCTTACCCACAATGTCAAACGCGGTGCCATGATCCACGCTGGTCCGAATCACCGGCAGACCCAGTGTCAGATTGACGCTGTTATTAAAATCCAGCAACTTCACGGGTATCAACCCCTGATCGTGGTACATCGCCACGACCAGATCGTAGCTGCCCTGCGCGGCTTTATAAAAAATAGTATCCGCGCTGAAGGGTCCCTGGGCATCTATGCCGTGTCGGCGGGCCATGAGAATCGCCGGTTCGATAATTCGCTTTTCTTCATCGCCGAATTGGCCATTTTCACCGGCATGCGGGTTTAACCCACAAACCGCAATGCGCGGACGCTCAATTCCAAACCAGTCTTTCAATGCCTGGTGCGCCAGATCAATGGGGTCGAACACCGTGCCGATTTTAAAACTGTGGCGCAGTTCAAATAACGCTTCGTGAATTGTGCAAAGCACAACGCGCAAGCCTTTGTGCGGCGGGGCCGTTGCGCCCGTAGGCGCACCGGCCGCGGGAGTATCCGGCGCATTGGCCGCAAACATCATGGCATAGCGCCGCGAATGCGTTTTCTCCGCCAGTAGTTCTGTGTGCCCCGGCCATCGCGTGTAGCCCGCCAACTTCCAGCTTTCCTTGCAGATTGGCCCGGTAACAATGGCATCAATGAGATTTTTCCGGGCCGCATCAATGGCATCGGTTACAAATTTCATCGATGCCAACCCACCCTGTTTGGAGGCGGCCCGAACATCCAGGCCCAAAAAGGAAAATTCATCGTAATCCAATACCACCACGTCATGGTCGTAGGGACGCAGGCGTTCATGTTGATCGCGCCACCAGAATGGTTCAATTTCCGCCAGATCAGCGCAATAGGCCATCAGCTCATTGAAGCCGAATACCACAAACCGGCCCATTTTTCTTATTTCCGGATCGGATAGGGCCTTGACAATAACTTCGGCACCTATTCCCGCGGGATCGCCCATGGTTATTCCGATGGTGGGGAGGTAGGCGGTCATGGCGTCGCCCCGATCATCCCGTCCGCCGGATTGGCGGCATATCTTCGCAGTGCCGTCGCATCAAGATTTCTCAGATAATTCACCACGGTGCGGGTTAAAATGTCTGATTCAATATTGACCGTGTGGCCGCGCTTCAGCCGTCCCAATGTGGTTTTCTCCCGTGTCAGGGGTATAACCGCCAAGCTGAATGTATTTTGATCCGCAGCGGCGATCGTCATGCTCACGCCGTCAATGGCAATGCTTCCCTTGGGTACAATCATCTCCCGGCACCGCTCCGGCATGGAGAAAGTAATTCGCCAATCACCCTCAACTGCATCCACCTTCAGCACGTCCGCAACCGCATCCACATGGCCCTGCACAAAATGACCGCCCAGCAGATCACCGGCCCGCATGGAGCGCTCCAGATTCACCGCGTCGCCGGGGTGTTTTCCGCCCAATGTCGTTACCGCCAGGGTTTCGCGCACGGCGTCAAATTCCAGGCGTTGACCCGGTTCCATGCGCACCACGCTCAAGCAGATGCCGGAAACGGCAATGCTTTCCCCAATGTCAAAGGACACCGGCCCCATCGTTGACGCATCAACGACAATCCTCCGGCCGGTTGGTGTATCCATCACCGCCTGAATTGTTCCCAACGCTTGTACCAGACCCGTAAACATGCCCCTATTTTACACCATCGCCAAAGTAATTTCCCGTTTTCACGCCCCAAGGATTTCGCGTCGATGATTATCGCCAATTAAAAATGCCCGTCGCTGCCCGCTTGTTAGCGGTTTGTCTGTTGTAAAGCAGTAGAAATGTCACCCTGTTAACCGATTTAGAAATGTGAGGTACTCCCTGCCAACTGGGCGCAAGACGGGCTTTGCTAAGAGAGGGTCTTTCCCCGCAGTAAGCCCGAAGGGCGAGCGGAGGGGTTGCCTTGCTGGCGACACCGCTTCCATAGACGACGCGCCTGCCGCAGGGATACACACATCAGCACCGCGGAAGATACCATCGTCACCTCGTTTCATCCGATCCGACGCATCGCATCCAGACGAGCCCGCTCTGCTGCCGACATAAGTAAGTTTTCCATTCTGCCTGGTATACACCAGACCAAGATGTGACACTTCTATTTCGGCTAAGGGGTGACAATTCTACTTCGGTACAACAATCACACGTGAAGGGGATTGGCAATTTTGTGTTTTCTGTCATACTCTTACCCATGGTGGCGTACTCCTAAAAAAAGAACTTCAAAGACAACCTTTAGGTTACGCCGCCTCTTTTATCCCGTCCACAACTTTTAATA
>JAJYZY010000248.1 GCA_021799715.1 Planctomycetota bacterium
CGGGTAATCCATGGTCTGCGGGAGCGGGAATGCCGTGTGTCTGTTTCCACCGCGCCGGGCGGCCAACTTTTTTGTAACTATTGGCGTATAATCAGAGCTTGCGGTACGATACGGTATTGTCTCGGCGTACTGGTACGTGGCTATTTGCAGGAGATTCGCGTGACGCGACAGAATATCATCGTAAAACTCACTCTGGCGGCTGGTTTGGCGGTTGGAATCTCCATGGGGGTGGCGGCAGGAAATCTTTCCGCCGCGGTAACCTTGCCCGCAACGCCCGGCTCCAAGCCGGTTGCGGCCCATGTGCCGGTGCTGAATCAGGATATTCTCATGCCGCGGTCTCCGGCTCCCGGCAATCCGGCCATTGCCATGGTCAATGGCGTCGGCTTAAGCAAGGAACATTTTCTCAATTCGCTGCTGCGGCTCAATGGTTTGGGCATGCTGGAGAAATGGATTCAACTTACCGTGCTCAAGCAGGCCTGTGAAAAAGCCGGGCTGCATGTCGGCAAGGCCCAGATTGATGCCGCCGAACAAGGCGTCTTAAACCAGTTGGCGGCCCAGCACATTCCCGCCAAGCAACGGATTCCCGTTCTGGAAAAACTCCTGGCCCGCAAGGGTGAATCGCTGGCTGAATTCCGCATGGCTCTGGCCCGCACCACGTACATGCTGGCTTTGGCCAAAGGGCATGTGCACATTACCGAAGCGGATGTAAAAATGGCGTATAAAACCAACTTCGGCCCCAAGGTGGAAGTGCGTGATATTGTGGTATCCACCTTTGATGATGCCGCCACGGTGCGCCATTTAATTATGGATAAGCACGAAAATCCGGCACTGGTGGCCCAGCAGCACAGCATCAACACGCAAAATGCCGCCAATGGCGGTTTGGAAATTATTCCCCTGGAAGATCAAACGGTTCCGCAAATCCTCCGGGACACAGCCGCGGAACTCAAGCCCGGCGTGCTTTCCGCCGCGGTTCCCATGAACGGCTCGCTGCATTTGCTGTGGCTGGTGAAGAAAATTCCGGCCTCCACGGTGAAACTCTCCAAGGTGCGGGCCGGGCTGAAGGCGGATTTGCTTAATGAAGGTGAACTGCAATGGGGCCAGATTGAATTAAACCGTCTGGTGGCGCAATCCAAAATCACCATTGACAATCCGATTCTCAATGCGGAATTCGCCGCCCTGCGCGAAGCCTATGCCGAACAGGCCCAGGCCATGCGCAACGCCCAAAAAGCGCAGAAAGCCAATGCGCCGGCGACCAAGCCGCACGCAAGCGGAGCCAAGTAAATTGGCGGCTTTTGTGCGGCGGTCGGCACCCCGTGCGTATGCCCGGGTGGGATTATTCCCGTCGGGCTGAAATTGGTTATAATACTTAAAACTTCCCGGATAAATGAACCGCCGGCGGCGGGCTGTTTTCCGGGCGTTGCATGACGAGAGGAGCCGGACTATGGCCGGCGGAAATGATAAACCATTTACAATAGAAGTATCCACGCGCATCAAGCGCCTGCCCCCGTATTTATTCGCCCGCATCAACGCCCTGAAGGCGGCCAAACGGCAGGCGGGCCATGATGTTATTGACCTGGGGATGGGCAATCCCATTGATCCATCGCCTGATTTTGTCATCGACAAACTCGCCGAGGCCGCCCATGATGCCCGCAACCACCGCTATTCGGTAAGTGTCGGCCTGTATAATCTGCGGCGTGAAGTGGCCCGCAAATACAAACGGCGTTACGGCGTTGAGCTTGACCCGGAAACCGAAGTGGTTGCCACCATCGGCTCCAAAGAGGGTTTCTCCCACCTGATGCTGGCCCTGCTGGGGGCCGGCGATACCGTGGTGGTCGGCGACCCGGCCTATCCTATTCATGTGTATGCCGTGGCCCTGGCCGGCGGCAATGTCATCAGCGTGCCGCTGGGAAATGATGAGGCTTTTCTGCAGCGCATTGAACATGTGCTCAAGAATCTGTTTCCCCGCCCCAAACTGCTGATACTCAATTATCCGCACAACCCGTCGGCGATGACCGTCGATGCGCTGTTTTATGAGCAGACCGTGGCCCTGGCTAAAAAATACAATGTGCTGGTGATCAGTGATTTCGCCTATGGTGAAACCTGCTTTGACGGTTATCACGCGCCATCTTTTCTGGCTACCCCCGGCGGCAAAGATGTGGGCGTGGAATTTTCCACCATGAGCAAACCGTACAACATGGCGGGTTGGCGCGTCGGATTCTGCTGCGGCAACAGCGAAATGGTCCGGGCCTTGTCCACCATTAAAGGTTATTATGACTACGGCCATTTTGCCCCCATTCAAATTGCCAGCATTCTGGCCCTGCGCAACGGCGATGAATTTGTCCGGCAGCAGGCGGACATTTATCAGAAGCGCCGCGATGTGCTGGTGGCCGGGCTGCGGAAAATCGGCTGGGATGTTGCCTGTCCGCGCGCCAGCATGTTCGTATGGGCCAAAGTGGCCGATAAACATCTGGCCGGTCAGGGCACGATTGAATTTTCCCTGCGCCTGCTGGATGAAGCGGATGTGGCCGTTGCGCCGGGCCGCGGTTTTGGCGATAATGGTGAAGGCTTTGTCCGCATTGCCCTGGTGGAAAATGAGTTGCGCATCAAGCAGGCCCTGCGGCAGATGGATGCGTACCTGAACGGCAAAAAGAAAATGCAGCGGCCCAACAAGCTTGTTGCCGCACC
>JAJYZY010000249.1 GCA_021799715.1 Planctomycetota bacterium
CATTATCCGTCGGTTTCAAGCTGTGGATGACCAGCTCATACGGAGCCTGAATTAATGTGCCGATATTCTCGGCATTCAGCCGCACGCGCGCGGTGTTGCAGACTTTTCCCAGATTCAACACCCAAGGCCCGGTTCCGGCCGGGGCGTTGAACGTCAGCGTATAACGCGCTGTGCCGGAGAAGTGTTGCGCAGCCGGATCAGTATGGCGGGTCCAGGAGGCAGGCTCGGTGATTTCATAGCCCCGCGGCAAGGTCGGCCCGCCCTCAATAAAGTCCACGTCCCAGACGCCCGTAAGGCGTTGCGCTGGGGCGGAAGAACTGTAGAACGTCCAGGTTTTACCGGCCTTCAGCGGCGTGTCCAAGGTGCGCAGTATCAGCGATGTATCGCTTTGCATGGAAATGTTCAGCGACGGCCGCCCTTGCGCATCGCGCGTTATCTTGGCCGGTGCGCAATGGCCCGTCATGGGATCCATCATCACCACAGCCTTGGCCGGTGTGGCCAACGTGATGCGGGTATCAAGCCGTGTTTTTCCTTGATAGGCCAGAAAATAATGCCGCCCGCCCTGATAGCTTCGACGTATGTACATTAGGCCGGCGTGTGTGGTCAGCGTTTCACCGGCAATTTCGGCACCGGCCAGTGCTTGCGCCAGCGATCCCACAAAAATAGTTCCCTGTCCGATTTTCGCGGATTGCGGCTTGCCGCGGGCATTTGATGCCCCGGCAGTCAGGTGGAGGCGGCCGACCAGTGCTCGCATGTGAGCCTGTCGAGTGGGCAAGTCGGTTAATCCCGGCGGCTCAACAGGAATACTATTTTCAAAAATCACCTTCCCGCCCGAGGCGGCCAACGCGATGAGTTTTTCCAGAGTCTCCGGCGGCATATATTTGGCGATCGGTATGACAATAGCCTGATAGCTGCAGCCCGGTGTGTTGATGCGTCCATCGGCAACGGTCGCGTGCTGCAGCAACTTATCAGAAACATAATCAAAGCCGATGCCGCGGTGCCACAAAAATTGTGCCGCGCGGCCGATGGCATGTCCATAAAACCACTGATCAAAATTGGTCATGGTCTGGTACTGGCCCAGGCCTTCGGGATTGTGCCATTGGTCATAAATCGGCCAGTACAGCAGCACGTCACTGTCCGGCCGGCCTTCCTGCAGAATGCTTTGGCTGCGGGCGATATAATTGTTGAGTGTCGGCACATCATGCCAGATACTCATGCGCGGATTCATATCCGTCGATGCATAAAACAGCCATCCCGGCCACGCGGCATCATCGCGGGAAAAGCACGTGCCGTGATAAAATAGATGATTCACCCCGCCGACAAAAAATTGATCCACCAACTTTTTCATATCAGCCAGCGTGACCTTAAAATGCTCGGCCAGCCACGTGCCCGTTTCCGATGAAACCCAACGCTTGCCCGGTACATGGGCCGCGGAGGAAGCAAACTTGGCAATCAACGGATCACAGTGGCCGACCGTGTCAGGTGTGCCGAAATTATTTTCCGGCTCGGGCATATCCGCGACAGCATAAAAATCCAGCAGATTCGTCGGTGACCCGTGCGCCTGATTATGATTGAGCATTCCATGCTGGTGGCACCAGTGCGTCCACTGGGAAAATACCTCATCGACCATGACGTCAGAAACCGTTTCCCGATAATCTGATTTCACCCGCGCAACCGTTTCCGGATCGCCATGGCCCGCCAAAGCCGGCAGTTGATCCTCCAGAGAATACTTCCGCAGCTTTCTGAAACTGTCGAAGAAATCCGCGGACCACTCTCCGTAACCGCCCGGCACACTGGTCATATATTCATATGAATCATGAAACATCGTTTGCGGTATCTGCACGCCTGGCGTGGCAAACGCTTTGGTAAAGCGCTGCAGATAAAACGCCATGGCAGGGGGGTAAACTGTATTAAGCATCATGCCCCAGCCGCCCGGGGCGGCGCGTTTGACATGCGCGCCGGGGTGGCCCACCAGCGCCACTAGCACCCATGCGCCGGCGGGGCGCTGCCAGTTGACGGTGCCGTCAGAATCGATCTGGCTTGGTTTGATCTCCTCGCGCCGCCCGTCTTGGCTAAATGCCGCCAGGTGAAGAACTTTTTCCCGTGGCAGATCAACATGCCATGCCGTCGCCGCATCCGCCGGGGATTCAAAGGCGATTGCTTTGGCAAATAATGATGCGTAATCCCCCACAATTCCCGGTCCGCCCATATTCCAACCGGTGCCTTGCGTCATGTCTACGCCCATGTTGAGCCGCCGGGCTTCCACCACGTCAAAACTCATCATCTTCAGCCATTGTGGACTTAAGTATTGTATATATTCCTTTTCCCATCCGCGGGCACCGTAAATGGGAATAATCCGCACGCCGCCCAAACCGCCCGCTTTATACCGCCGCAGTTCCTCCGCCAGATTATCCTGATCTACCGCAGAACCCATCCACCAGTTAAAGCACCACGGACGGCACACCGCGGTAATCGGCGGCCACGCAAGCGGATGCAGCGCAGAACTTTCTCCCGCATCGCCGGTATTTTGAATCGCCGCCATGGCTGGTTCGGATAACGCAAGGGCTGACGCCGCAAGAGCTGATGTTAAAAGAAATTCACGGCGTGATGATTCCAACGGTTTGCAGGACATGATGATCTCCAGATGTAATGGCACCGGCAGCTAGGCGCTGCAAATACC
>JAJYZY010000250.1 GCA_021799715.1 Planctomycetota bacterium
CGGGCGGCCGTGATGCAAACCGCACTCGGTCGGGCTGTTCCACACGCAGCAGCCAATGATGCGCAGGGCACATACTGTATCCGTTCACGGATAAAGCAGAAGTGGATGTAATGCAGGTGCTCCACATGCCGCCCATGCCGACAGGATGCCGCCGCCGCCGCTGCCCGACACGCGGACAATAACTGTCCGCGGCAGCGGTTAATATGAAATTGGACGTGTGCGGCCACGGTGGCGGCACGGCAGGCACTATTGAGAAAGGAACGATATGAAAGTCCATGTTTTTACCCGTGAACAAATCGAAACCGGCATACAGATTAAGCCCGCTTATGCCGTCATCTCAATCCGTAATTCCGGCGAGCCGCGGGCCAAGGTGAAACAACAGGCCGGGCTGCGGGATGTCCTGTACCTGGCATTCAGCGGCATCGACCCGGCGTTGGCCTCCCGATGGGGGCGAAAGTTTAAGCATTTTACGCCCGCGCAGGCGAATAAGATTTGTGCGTTCGTCCGGCGGCACAAAGCCAATGTCGGAGCCTTCGTGGTTCACTGTGAACGGGCCAGGTCCCGCAGCCCCGCTGTGGCCGCCGCCATCAGTGAAGCGCTGGGTCTGGATTCGCGGCGGTTCTGGCAGATGCATACGCCCAATGAATATGTGTATCACATGGTGGCGGATGCGTTTGAGCGCAGCAAAGTGCGGGACAGGAATAAAGTATGATGTCTGGGGTTCACCGCAGGGGACGCGAGGGAACGCAGGGGTTGAGAGAATTGAGGAGAACGGCGCAGGCCGCAGGACGGCCTCACCAAACGTGAGAGTGGATTTTCGGGGTGGAATGTTGGCGGCAATAAGTGCCGGCGCCAAGAGGGGCATTTATGGTTCATCAAGTGTTTGGTCGGTGAATTCAGGAACTACGATGATGGAAATTACAGTATGTGACCGGGAAGAAATCGAACATGGTATTGCAGTGAGAACGCAGTATGCGGTGATTTCCATTCATGATCCGGATAAGCGACGGGCGAAAGTGAAGCGGCAAAGTGGGTTGCGGGATGTACTTTATCTGGCGTTTCATGATGCCGAGCCATCGGCGGGTTTTGAGTTGCCGGCGGATATTGCATTGATCACATCAGCCCAGGCGGATGAGATCCGTGATTTTGTGCGGCGGCATCAATCGGATGCCGACACGATTGTTGTGCACTGCGAACAGGGTATGTCGCGCAGCCCGGCGGTGGCGGCGGCGATCAGTGATGCGCTGGGATTGGATCCGCGGCGGTTCTGGCAGATGCATACGCCCAATGAATATGTGTATCACATGGTGGCGGATGCATTTGATCGCGGCAATGCAGGGTCGGGGAATCAGGAATGATGTTCGGGGGGCTTCACCGCAGAGGCGCAAAGTGCGCGAAGGGATGATGGTTAGAGAAAATGTTTTTTGGGATTTACCGTACCGTCTCTGCGTTCTCCGCGCCTCTGCGGTGAATCTGGAAACTGGAGGTATTACACCATGAAATTTGCGGCGATTGATTTTGAAACAGCCAATAGTGCGGAACAGAGTATTTGTGCGGCGGGAGTTGCGGTATTTGAGGATGGGGAATTGATTGAATTGCGCTATTGGCTGATCCGGCCGCCGGAGGGATATGGGTGGTTCCGTGATGACTTTATCGCCATTCATGGTATCCGGCATACAGACGTGCAGGACAAGCCGGAATTTCCGGCGATTGCACCGGAAATTTTTGCCCGGTTGACCGCGGCGGAGGTGGTGGTGGCACATAACGCGTCATTTGATATGCGCATGCTGCGCGGGACGGCGGAGCATTTCGGATCGCCATGTCCGGCATTTGATTATGTATGCACGTGCCAACTTGCCAGGCGTATGTGGCCGCAGTTGGAAAATCATCGACTTTCGACGGTGGCTGCGCATATCGGCCATCGGTTTAACCATCACCATGCCGGCGAGGATGCGGAGGCGGCGGGACGGATTGTTCTGGCGGTGATGAAGGAAAAAGGTGTGGCGGAGACAAAGGCTCTTGCGGAGGCGCTGGGCATTGAACCCATAACGGTAACAATAAATAATGATTTAAGTTGTGGAAAATAAAGATATGATTATTATTCTATTTGGGACAGGATGTAAAAAAGTAATCACGGGGCAGGGACGCTGTCGGCAAATGCGTGGTTTGCAGTCGCCGTGATAATTTATACGGGCCTTGCCCGTGCAATTGGTGGAAGTGCACATTTTTCCCCGGCGTGCATGCGGCCAGATTTTGTTTGCGGGGAAACGGAGAAATAATATGGAAAATGACCAACACGATGCGTTCGATAAGTACGCTCGTTACAAAACGGCAATCGAGATGATCAACTCTAGTATTACATCATTTAATAAATTTCTATCTACATCATACTTAATCCCCATATTTAAATTTGACACCATGATAAAAGAGAAGCGTTGGGTAGAAATCATCCATGGCAACTGGGACGCCTTCAGCTTTCCAACAGGTGAAAAACGAGGCGTCTATTTTATATTTGGATACGAAATAAATACACCGAAAAAAAACGGTCTTTACATTGGAAAAGCATCTTTCAATTCTTCGATTGGCAAAAGATTATGGTCACACTTTAATCCTTACCGCTCCGACTCCCATTTTATTATGAATGGGTATAATAACGAAAGGTATATTCTCGATTACATGG
>JAJYZY010000251.1 GCA_021799715.1 Planctomycetota bacterium
CTTGGCGGTCGGGGCGTTGGATGATTTCTTGGCCTTTGCCACTTTGACTGTGCCGGCTTTAGCTTTGGCAATTTTGACCACGGTCGGCTTAGCGCGACGCGCTAAGCCAGGTGCCAATTTGGCTTTAGCGACAGCTTTGGTTTTTGTTTTTGCCGCCTTGCCCGCGGTTTTCACCGCAGGTTTTGCCACCGCAGCTTCGCGCCGTTTCCTGGGAATCGCTGCGCGGCTCACCGGCGTACTGACCGCAAGGATTTCAACGTCCGTTGCTTCCACCACTTCACCATCATCGGTAACCTGCGCGACAAACAGTTCTTCATCAATAAATTCTTCCACCTGCGGCTCATCGGTTTTATCGCCGGGCTGATCGGAATCCAAATTGATATCCGCCTCCGCCAGAGCCGGGGCAGCCATAATATTCTCAGGCTCTTGCGTAATTTCCGGCGGCTTGGCGACTGCGGAAGTTGCCGCGGAGGCTGCGGCCATTTCCGACTGTGGTAATTGCCAGGTCACACGCGGGCAATCTCCCCAGAGCATTTCAAGATCATAATAATTCCGGCTGGCTTCTTCGAAAATATGGGCGACGACCTCGATAAAATCGACGACGATCCACTTGGCGGTTTCATAACCGTTCGAGCGCCAGGCCGGGAATCCGTTGAGTTTTCCGTGCGCGATCAACTCATCACCCACGGTTCGCCGCTGCCGATCAGAAGTGCCCGTAGCCAGAAGAAAAAATTTCGTCACGGGTGATTTTTGCCTCAGATCCAGCAGCACCACGTTGTGACAACGCGTCTGATCCGCCAAACGAGCCAGATCAATGGCAAATTTCAGTTCCGGATCGGGGGGTAGTGTATCAGTCATCAGCAATTCCTCGCATTCCAATTTATCCCGGTATTGTCCCGCACTATTAGAATCATGTAAACCCCACCAGCAACGGCGGGAAAACGCCCACCAGGCGGAAAATCCAATATACATGGCGGATCACCGCTGCTGCCTCATATATGTTTATGCCGGTGAATCGGCAAAGACAAGATATAAAACGAGCTAAAACAGGCTATTATCTTCGTGCACAGGTCGCGTGGGGGGCGTCAGTTTCAAATGCCCGTACCCGGCGGCGGTGAGCTGCCGACCTTTTGGCGTGCGACGAATAAAACCGGTTTGCAGCAAAAATGGCTCAATTACATCTTCCAGGGTGTCGGACTCCTCCCCCATCGTGGCGGCAAGCGCTTCAATGCCCGCGGGACCGCCGTCATAATCCCGGGCTAAAACCTGCATAAAACGGCGGTCCAGAGCATCCAAGCCCTGCTCATCAATGGCCTCAAGCTTCAAGGCTTCGACGGCAATCTGCGGGGTAAGTCTTCCTTCACCGCGGACTAGCGCAAAATCCCGTACACGCCGCAGCAGCCGGTTCGCCACGCGCGGCGTGCCACGCGCACGGCGGGCCACGAGTTCCAAAGCTTCATTTTGCGCCGGCAGATCCAATACGCCGGCCGATCGGGTGGCAATCCGCAAAAGATCAGGCAGGTCGTAATACGTCAGATGATGCACAATGCCAAAGCGTGAACGCATCGGTCCGGAAAGCAGCCCGGCGCGGGTGGTAGCGCCAATGAGCGTGAAGGGCTGGATTTCCATGTGCAGGGAATTGGCGTGCGTGCCGGACCCCATCACCACGTCAATGCAAAAATCCTCCATGGCAGGATACAAATATTCTTCCACAGCCGCCGGAATACGATGAATTTCATCAATAAACAGCACATCGCCGCGCTGCATATTGGTCAACATGCTCACCAACTCGGTGGGCCGCGCGAGAGCCGGGCCGCTAGTAATTTTCGGAATTGTACCATTAAGTTCTGAGGCAATTATGTGCGCCAAGGTGGTTTTACCCAGCCCGGGCGGCCCGTGCAATAGAACATGTTCCATCGCCTCGCCGCGCCGGCGGGCGGCGGCAATGCTGATGCGCAATTTTTCAATAAGTTCGCGCTGCCCGATGTAATCATCAAGCTTCTTGGGACGCAGCGTTGGCTGCCCTTGCGCCGCCGCCTGATCTTCCGGAAGCGCCTGCCCGGTAATAATGCGTTCACGCGCCATTATCCACCTGCCTTGAGACGATAGGCGGCTTTCATGATGCTCGAAGAGGTGGTGAGCGTTGGATCAGCGCGGCAGGCCCGGTCCACCCAATTTTCCGCCTCGGCGGAGCGTTCGCCCAATGAAATCATGGCTTCAATGGCGGCGGATTGCTGGTCGGTGCGTGCGGCGGGTGGGCTAGTACCCCCGCCGGAAGTTGCAAATTGATCCACTTTTCCGGAAAGCTCGGCGATAATTTGCTCGGCCGTGCGCTTGCCGATTTCCGGAAGGCTGGTGAGAAATCGCGTGTCCTTCTGATTGATGGCGGTGGCAATGCGATCCACGCTCTGGGTTAAAGCTCGTAAAGCCCGACGCGGCCCAATGCCTTTAACGGTGATAAACTGCTCAAAAAAATCCTTGTCCTGCTGGCGGATAAAACCGATGAGCCGGGGGGCAAGCTGCCCGAAAGAGGCGTTCCCCTCCAGGTAATGCAGCGTAACAAAACTGATCCGCTGCCCGATGTGCTTTTGCAGGTGCTCTATATCCACCGCGGGTGTGAGCACCTCATAGCTGATATCGCC
>JAJYZY010000252.1 GCA_021799715.1 Planctomycetota bacterium
ACAAACTTAGAGCCGGATTGGAATGCGATTACGTGGATTAACCACGGGTTCACCACAACGACACAACGGCAGGACGCTGGGATCAAGGAACAATGATCAATGAAATCCCTGCCCCTTGAATTAACGTCTTCCAAGTTCCAGGTTCCAGGTTCCAGCCGCATGGGCGCGGGTGATCCGCGACAACAAGGCAGGCTCCCGGTAACGGAAAGCGGCGGATAATTAATTCGCGGGCGGCGACTTTCCCTTAATTATATAGCGAATCCGCCGGGTTTTGCGGCGAATATCCTTCATGGTCTGCGATATTTCCCGACGCAACCCGATACGCACCGGCCCCTGGCCCGTCCAAAGCGGCAGGGCCATATCGGCCTTACGCTTCATACCACGGGCAAATAATGGCAGAAGAGAGAGTTTGGGATCAAGCTGTTGGCGATAAATATCCGCCAGCAAATATTCAATCTCGGATGCACCGGTATCGGTATGTTCCACCTGACATGCCCGCAGTACCGGCATCGGCAAACACTGCATCCTCAAGGGAGACAGGGCCGCCCGCGCATAGAACGCCCACCAGGCGGCGTGAGCTGAAATTATCTGCGAATTCTGTGTTGGCGAACGAAATCCGCCAAGCGCTTTATATGCCGCCGCCGTTATTAATACCGCGTGGCCGCCGAAAACATTTCTGTATAATCCCGCCGCCGGGCTGCCGGAAAATAATCGAATTCGCTGCGGCACAGCATTGTCATCCGGCGTGGGAGATTCCTTAAACAGGCCCACGGCACTGGTTAGAATATCCACCGCACCCGCCTGCATCGCATTTACCAGCGTGCGCAATGCATGTGGTGCCAGACACACGCTGTCGTCCATCAGCAGCAGCATTGCGCCTTGCGCATAGTGCGCGGCGAAATCAAACTGAGATTTGCCAGACGACTCTGTAGAATGAAGAATTTTCCAGCCGCCGGCCAGAAGCCGCTTTTCCTCTTCCGGTGCCAAGTTGCCAGTGTCGGCCCCGCCAGTTGAGTTAAGCAGCAGAATAAACTGCGTAGAAGCATAATCCTGTGCGTGGAGGCTGCGAATGGCGGATAAAGTCTGGTTTTGGGCACCGTGCTGCACGAGACAAACGCTAAGCAAGGGAACTTGGGCGGATGCGTCCGTCGGCAAAGTGCCATCGCCCGTTTCGCCGGGGTGTGACAGACGCCCGGCCGACGGCCATTGTGTTCGCCCAGCGGCAGGCCCGGCGTTTATTGGGGAGATTGTACAGTCCGCTTTTTGTTCGGTGGCGCAGACCTTTGCTATACCAGTCCCGTCGATGGTGGCTTTTTCACACATGGCGTCGGCCTGCGCAAAGTGCGCGTGCCACCGATTCCAAGTTTCTTCATTGGCCGCAAAATCCATGGCCGGATGCGCTGGAGCCGGGGGATTTTCCAAGGCCTGCTCCAGATGCACCGCTAACGCGGAAACGTCCGCATCGCAAAGCACGCGCGGCCAATCCTCGGTTGCAATAACTTCCGGAATGCCGCCGGTACGCAAGGCGATAAATGCAATGCCGTTGGACAGGCATTCATAGACGGTATTGGGAGAATTATCCGCCAACGACGCGATCACCGCCAACCGTCCCGGCCCGCGCAGATATTCCACCGCCTCGTCACGCCCCAAATCCGTTATCAGCTTCACCGGGCACTGCCACTTTTTACTTCTCCGGCGAACAATTTCGGTTGAGGTTAATCCGTTGATATCCGCTGACCGGCCCAGAAATACAACGGTAACATCCGGCCTGTTGCGCAGATGGGATTGATCCATCGCGTCGCAAAACAGTTGCAACCCTTTGCGGATATCCAGTCGCCCGAAAAATACAATTTCGGTCATCGTGGTTTGGACCGCATGGCCGGGCTTCACCAACCCCATCCCCGCAGGCACAACATAAGGTTGTACATACGTGTCATGCGGAAACGTCCACCCTTGGCTCTGGCACCAGTGAACCATGTAGGCGCTGGGGCTGACAACGACATCCGCCAATGCGGCGCATTGGCGCTCCATAAAATCCAGGGTTAAAATATCCGTATCGAACACGGGTTCATTGTTATAGCGCATATTCCACAGGTGCGGGCTGTGCAAGCCCAGAACAATCGTGCTGTTCCGCAGAATCAGGGCCTGCTTTTTTCCCAAAATACTGTAGTAACCCAACGCCAGCCATTCCGGAAAATGAACAACATCATAGCGCGACCCACACGTGCGAAAATGCTCAAAAACCATATAACTCAGGCTCATCGCCTTACTGCCTTCCAGCGCGGTACAGGCGGGCAAAGAAAGCGGGATAAACTTTATGCCGTGCGCGGCATAAAATTCAATCCATCGGCTAATCGGGCCATCGTCGGAATGCGTGCCATGCGGATACAAAATGGTAACCTCATGTCCGCCACGGGCCAGGGCCATAGCCAAAGCCTTGTAGGCGCTGCCGATGCCACCATTTTTAATCGGGCCGGAAATATCGGGGGATGCGATACACACCCGCGCTTTGCCATCCACCACGCCGGCCGGGGCGGGCAAACTGCAATAGGCGGTGCCGGTTGTTGAGGTCATAAAAGAATTCCAGGCATTTCTGACCATTCGGCGGTGGCCGTTGTAGGGTGGAGAACAAG
>JAJYZY010000253.1 GCA_021799715.1 Planctomycetota bacterium
ATATTCGCTGAAATATTATATCGCCATGGCTAAAGAGCTTGAGAAAATGGGCACGCATATCCTGGGCATTAAGGATATGGCGGGACTGTGCCGGCCATTGGCGGCGCAAAAGCTCGTCAAGGCGCTGAAAAATGAAGTGGGCTTGCCCATTCATTTCCACACCCATGATACGGCCGGTGTGCAGGCCGCCAGTTTGCTGCTGGCGGCGGAAGCCGGCGTAAATATTGTCGATGCGGCCATAAGTTCCATGAGCGGCATGACCAGTCAGCCCAATCTGAATTCGCTGGTGGCCGCATTGGCCCACACGCCGCGCGACAGCGGCCTGGATCAAACCGCATTGGCCCAACTGGCGGATTACTGGGAAGCCGTGCGGCGTTTCTACCAACCTTTTGAAGAGGGGATGCTCGCGGGCACCGCTTCGGTATATGAACATGAAATGCCCGGCGGACAATACACCAACTTGCGCGTGCAGGCTAAGAGCGTTGGCCTGGCGGACCGGTGGAACGAAATTGCCGCGATGTACCAGAAGGTAAATCAGATGTTTGGCGATATTGTTAAAGTCACGCCGTCCAGCAAAGTGGTCGGCGATATGGCATTGTTTATGGTCACCAATAATCTGGAACCTGACGATGTGCTGGATGGCTCCCGGCATATTGATTTTCCGAAAAGTGTTGTGGATATGTTCCGGGGAGATCTGGGGCAACCGCCCGGCGGCTGGCCTAAAAAGTTGCAGCAAATCATCCTGCGCGGAAAAACGCCCATCACCGCGCGGCCGGGCGCTAAACTGGACCCCGTTGATCTTGAGGCCGCCCGTAAGGAAGTCGCCCAGAAAATGCACCGTGAAATCAGCGATACAGATTTGGCGAGTTATCTGATGTATCCGGAGGTGTTTACCCAGTTTGAACGCTTCCGCAAGCAGCATGACAACGTCAGTGTGCTGCCCACCCCGGCGTTCTTTTATCCCATGCAGCCTTACGCGGAAGTGCCCATTGAACTTGAGCCGGGAAAAATCATGCTGGTAAAGTTTCTGACGGTTGGAGATGCTGACCCCGATGGCATGAGAACCGTATTCTTTGAACTTAACGGCCAGCCGCGCGAGGTCAAAGTTGCTGATAAATCATTAAGCGGGAAAGCCCGCGTGCAAATGCCCAAAGCCGAACGTGACAACCCCGCACATATCGGCGCTCCGATGCCTGGAAAAATTTCCGCGCTGGCTGTGAGTTTGGGGCAAAGTGTCGGCCGCGGTGATAAATTACTTTCCATTGAAGCCATGAAAATGGAAACCGCGGTCTACAGCCCCCGCGACGGCAAAATCAGCAAGATTCTGGTACAGCCGGGCATGAACGTGGCGTCCAATGATCTGCTGCTGGAATTTGAGGCCTAAGCGACGGGGCCTGATTTGCCGCCCCTTAAAAAGCCGGCGGTGCGGCCTGAAAGTGCGGCGCAAATCGGGAAATGAATTGCGCTGTTCCGAGCTGATAAATTTGCATCGCGAATGCCGCTTTGTTGCCAGGAGGTATACCATGTTTCGAAAAGCTTTTGTGATGTCCGTGCATCCCGGAATGGAAACGGAATATGAACGGCGGCATAATCCGGTGTGGCAGGAACTTTTAGACACCCTGAAAAAGCACGGTGCCCGCAATTACAGTATTTTTCTGCACCCGGAAACGCGGCAGCTTTTTGGCTATGTGGAAATTGAAGATGAAACGCGTTGGAATGCCGTGGCCGATACCGCTATATGTCAAAAATGGTGGAAGCACATGGCCGATGTTATGCCCAGCAATCCGGATTGCAGCCCGATAGCGATACCGCTGCGCGAGGTTTTTCATCTGGATTAAAGCCGTTCGGCGATGGCGCTGGCGAAAGCCACATGGGCGGTGTGGGAAATGGATATATGCCAGGCGGTGATGCCGGCCTGTTGGGCCAGAGCCGCAGTGTGCCCGGTTAGCCGCAGCACGGGTTTACCTTTGGAATCGGGAAGAATTTCCATATCTGTCCAGGCAATGCGTCCGCGAAACCCGGTTCCCAGGGCTTTAACAATGGCTTCTTTGGCGGCAAAGCGCCCGGCAAAATGGATCGCAAAGTCCCGATTCTCCCGGCAATAATCGCTTTCACCGGCGGTGAAGCAACGGTGCAAAAAGTGCTCCCCGTGGCGCTCGATCATGGCGTTGATACGCTCAATATCCACGACGTCCACCCCATGTCCAATAATCGCCATTGCTAAACTCACTACTTCCAAGTGCTTTGGGAGTCAGTCCGACTAATATGCCCGGAATTGTAACCGTCTCCGGCGAAATGTCACACCCATAACCGTCCGCTGCGGTTGTCCGGGCGGGGTCCATATTGTTGTTTAATGTGTGGGATCGCGCCGATGATATCCGGAAATGTCGGCTGCGGCGGGTGCGCTTTTCGCGACGCAGCGGCACATAAATGTGCCGGCTAACGTTACCGATGAAGTCGCCCGGAAAAATTGCCACGCCCGGTTGTCCGCTGCAACGCGAAACACAGCCCCTGGCCTAGTGCCGGCCCGTAGGCTCATCGCCGTGGTAGCGCCCGCTTTGCACTGCGACCACGTCCGGACAACATAGGACGTGGGGTAAGAATGTTGGATCCCTCTAC
>JAJYZY010000254.1 GCA_021799715.1 Planctomycetota bacterium
GCGCCGCCGCTTTTTCCGGGGGCATGGTGGGAAGGGCCTTCCCGCTGGTGATACTGATATTTTCCGCCCCCACCGCATGGGCAAATTTAAGGGTGTTAAGAATCATCTTTTTTCGCGCGGCACGCAAAGCGGGCTGCGGAGAAATCAGCGACGGTTCAAAAAACGGCTCCGGCGGGGCATGCTTCCAAAAGCCGAAGGTGCAGTTGGCGTTGATGTTGCTGACGCCAATAGCGTGTTTTTCCAATTGCCGCCGAATGGCCAGAGCTTCCGCGGCAACAAAGGTATCAGGATACCAGTGGGGCTTGTCGGCGAGAATTTCCACCCCGGTGTAACCGGCGGCGGCAATTTCATGGATGGCCCGCATGAGCGACATGCGGGTAAACGCGTTGGTTGAGAAAGCCAGTTTCATTTTAGCTCCGTGATTTTTCCCGCCCGGATTTATCCAGATTACGGTTCCAGTAATTCCAGCGCCTCACGCATCTGCCCGGCCAAATGTGAATCTCCGGATTTTTCCGCAATGGGGATACCGGCTTCATATTTTTCACGGGCCTGGGCAACTTTTCCCTGCTGCACCAATGCCCGCCCACAGGCGAAATACGCGGCGGCATACGTGGGGTCAATGCGGAATATGGCGTTAAATTGCTCAATCGCCGCGTCCAACTGATCGCCTTTCATATATTCCAGCGCCAGGCCATACCGCAAGAAGCAGTCGTTGGAATCCGCTTCCAGAAGTTTGAGCAATTGTTCCACTCGTTGCGTGTTCATAGCCATCCTTTGATTCGCGCGGTTCGCGACATTTGCCGCGGGGATGCGGTTATTGCGTCAGGACCAAATCATCACGGTGAATGACTTCTTCATACCAGGTATCCAATCCGAGCAGCGCGGCAAAATCTTTAGACTTGCGGCCCATAATTTTTTCCACATCTTCGCCGGCGTAATTGCTTAGCCCCCGGGCAACAACATTCCCCGCGCAATCCACAACGGCCACCGCATCTCCGCGTGAAAATTTTCCCCCTACCGATACAATGCCCCCCGCCAACAGGGACTTATTATTTTTTAACGCCTTCACCGCGCCGTCATCCACGGTCAGGGTGCCGAGAGTTTTAGCGGTCAACCCGATCCAGCGGCTGCGCGCCGACAACCGGCGAGAGCCGGGCAAAATCAACGTACCTAGGTCTTCGCCTTCAAGAAGCCGCGATACGATAAACGGCATTTTTCCATTGGCGATGATTACAGGTTCCCCGGCGGTGCGAACGGTGCCCGCCGCCACGAGTTTGCCGCCCATGCCACCGCTGCCGCGTGTGGATTTTTCAGGTCGTACCATGGCGGCAACCGATTCATCCATATCAGATACGGTAGTTTGCACGTGGCCTTGCTCATCAAGTAAACCATCCACAACCGAAAGCAGAATCAGCATATCGGCCCGCAGCAGATTAGTAATATGCGCTGCGATCAGGTCGTTATCTCCAAAGCGAATCTCTTCCACCGCAACGGCATCATTTTCATTGATAATCGGTAGCGCACTGGAACGCTGAAGGGCGTGTATACAATTGCGCAAATTCAAATAGCGCAGGCGGTGCTCAAAATCCTGCCGGGTGACAAGAATCTGCCCGGCGTGCAGGCCGTGGGGCTTAAGAGCTTGGGCAAATTGATTGATCAATAAGCTCTGACCAACCGCGGCGGCGGCTTGCAGCATCGGCAGATCCTTAGGGCGGGCGGACAATCCCATTTCCATCATGCCGGCCCCAATGGCACCGCTGGACACCAGCGTGATATGGATACCGCGCTGTTTTCGCAGGCGCGCCAGATCATCAGCCAAAGCGGAGATCACGGCATGGTCCAGCGCCCCGTTTTTATCGGTGAGCGCATTGGTGCCGATTTTCACAACGATGCTGGATATTCCGGAAACTATTTCAGCCCGATTCATCTCGGAAAACCCTTTCGCCACGCGGCCAATACGGTATATGAGCCTACCGCAACGCTCACATTTCCTCCAGCAATTCAATGCCCAGCAAATCGCCGAGGCCCACGCGCAGCACCGCGGCGGTTAAATCGCATAATGCCAGGCGGCTTTGCCGCAGTTCCGGCGAAGAGGCTTTAAGCACGGGACACGCCTCATAAAAGGCGGAAAATGAGCCGCATAAATCATACAAATAAGTACATAAATAGTGCGGTTTAAGATCGGTCAAGACCGTTGGCACCACATCGCCGAATTGCACAATACGCCGCGCCAGGTCCCGCTCCTGCAGCGTTTCAAGGGTGAGGGCATCAAAAGATGAGGATGCCGCCTCGGCCTTGCGGAAAATGCTGCGAATACGGGCATAGGTATATTGCAGATAGGGGCCGGTGTTGCCCTCCAGGGCCAGAAGCCTGTCCCAGGCAAACTGGTAATCTGAAATGCGATCCTGCCGCAGATCGGCGTATTTCACAGCCCCAATTCCCACCGCCGCAGCCACAAGCCGCCGCGCCGCTTCGGGCATATCAGGATTTTTTTCCCGTACCACCGCCTCGGCGCGCTGCACCGCTTCATCCAGCAATTCCCGCAACTTCACGGATTCACCGGAACGCGTCTTAAATGGCTTCCCGTCTTCGCCGAGAATTGAACCAAAG
>JAJYZY010000069.1 GCA_021799715.1 Planctomycetota bacterium
GATTGCCGCCGCCTTCGCCCGGCTCGCCTTCTCCGCGCACGCGCACCGCCTGCCCGTCATGAATGCCGGCCGGAATTTTCACCACTATTTTCCGGTTTAACGGCGAACGCCCGCTGCCGTCGCAATCCGGACATGGCTTATCAATGGTGGACCCCTGCCCCATACAGGCCGGACATGTGCCGACCATCTGAAACATGCCGCCGAAGCCGCGCTGCACCACCTGGCCGCGGCCGCCGCAGGTGGAGCATATTTTGCGTTTCGTGCCCGGTTTGGCACCGGTGCCTTCACAGGTCTTGCACAGATCCTGCCGGGTGAATTCAACTTCACGTTCACAGCCGCGGGCCACATCCTGCAGGGTAATTTCCGTGAGCGTTTCGAGATCATATCCGCGTTCGGACCGGCGCGGCTGCCCGCCCCGCGATCGCCCCATGCCGCCGAAGATGTCATTGAACATGGAGAATATGTCGTCGGACTGCATATTCTGATAATCATGCACCGCCGAGCCGCGCAGACCGTCATGGCCAAATTGATCGTAGCGTTCGCGTTTCTGGGAGTCGGAAAGAACTTCGTAAGCTTCGGAGCATTCTTTGAAACGGATTTCAGCTTCCTTATCACCGGGATTTTTATCGGGGTGATATTTCAGCGCGGCCCGGCGGTAGGCTTTTTTTATTTCGTCGGCGGAAGATTTTCGCTCAACTTCCAGTATTTCATAATAATCACGTTTTGTGGCCATTGTTTTGGACTCTGCACCGAGCTTTACAAACTGAAGCCCAGGGACCTTTGCGATCCCTGGGCTCCATTGATTTTAACACCATCGGCGATCATGACGGATGCCACGATTGACCGCGTTTACCGCACAGCGCCGGATATTTTTTCCTGTTCATCCTTGACTTCCGTGACCAGAACGTCAGTGGTCAGCAGAAGCCCGGCTACCGAGGCGGCATTTTGCAGCGCCGTGCGCGCCACCTTCGCCGGATCAACGATGCCCAGCTTGAACATGTCCCCATATTCACCGGTGGCCGCGTTGTAGCCGTAGGTGCCTTCTTTTTCCAGAATGGCATCGACTACGACGGTTCCATCTTCGCCGGCGTTCTGGCAAATCTGAATCGTCGGGGCACGCAGGGCGGCGAGGATAATGTCAAAGCCTACTTTTTCATCGCCACGGGCTTTGGACTTACCAGCTTCCACCGCGGCAATGGCCCGCAGGAATGCCACGCCGCCGCCGGCCACGATGCCTTCTTCCGCCGCGGCGCGTGTGGCATGCAGGGCATCTTCCACACGGAACTTGGCTTCCTTCATCGCGGTTTCCGTGGCCCCGCCGACACGCAGCACCGCCACGCCGCCGGTAAGCTTGGCCAGGCGCTCCTGGAGCTTTTCGCGGTCATAGTCGCTGGTGGTTTTTTCAATTTGCAGACGAATTTGGGACACTCTCGCTTCGATGTCCTTCTTTTTACCGGCACCTTCAATAATGGTGGTGTTGTCTTTATCAACAACCACGCGCTTGGCCCGGCCCAGATCGGACAATTCAAGAGAGTCCAGTTTGGTGCCCAAATCTTCGCTGATGAATGTGCCGCCGGTCACAACCGCCAGATCACCCATGATGGCCTTGCGCCGATCGCCAAATCCGGGAGCCTTGACCGCACAGACCTGCAGAATGCTCCGCAGACGATTGACCACCAGGGTGGCCAGAGCTTCCGCTTCCACATCTTCCGCGATTATCAGCAGCGGTTTGGCGGCGGTGACAATTTTGTTCAACAGCGGGAGAATCTCGCTGATGGTGCTGATTTTCTTTTCAAACAGCACAATGTAGGGGTCTTCCAGAACGCATTCCAGCGTGCCGGGATTGGTCATAAAATATGGTGAGAGATATCCTTTATCAAAGGCCATGCCTTCCACCACATCCATCGTGGTTTCAATGCTTTTGCCTTCTTCAATGGTCACCACGCCATCCTTGCCCACGCGGTCCAGGGCATCGGCAATCAGATTGCCGACGGCCACATCCGAATTGGCGGAAATGGTGGCGACTTTGCGCAGATCATCTTTTCCGCTGACCTTGCGTGCCGAAAGCTTGATGGCTTCCGCGGCGGCTTCAACGGCTTTATCAATGCCGCGTTTGACAACCACCGGATTCATGCCCGTGGTGACATAGCGCAGCCCGGCGGAGTAGATTGCCTCCGCGAGAACTGTGGCGGTGGTGGTGCCATCGCCGGCAATGTCATTGGTTTTGCTGGCCACTTCATTGACCAGTTTGGCTCCCATGTTTTCAAAAGGTTCCGCCAGTTCAACTTCCTTGGCCACCGTTACGCCGTCACGGGTAACCTGCGGCGAACCCCAGCTTTTGGAGATCACAACATTGCGACCGGACGGCCCGAGCGTTACTTTCACCGCGCCGGCAAGTTTTGAAAGCCCCTGTTGAACTTTCTGACGGGCGGCCTGATCGAAAATTAATTGCTTAGCTGCCATGGTTTATTTACCTCATATTAAGTTCTGAATTCTGATATATCCAACGGAAACATCAGCCGCGGAATATCGGCCCGCGGCCGGACGCCCCGCTTCCATTACTTCTCTACAACGCCCAGCAAATCGCTCTCACGAACAATCACGAACGTCTCGTCGTTGATTTTAACTTCCGTGCCGGCATATTTGCCGTAATAGACCTCTTCACCGACCTTTACCGCGATCGGGGCGCGTTGGCCATTATCCAACATCCGTCCCGGACCGGCGTGGAGAACTTTTCCACGGGTGGGCTTTTCCTTGGCCGTTTCCGGCAGCACAATGCCGGTGGCGGTTTTGGTTTCCGCTTCCGCGGGCTTGATGACAAGACGATCATCCAGAGGACTGAGTTTCATATTCGTTTTCTCCTAAAAGCTTGAGTTCATTTTAAGCGGCAGCGATGCCGCGATGTTCAACGTAACGAGATTACCGGGGCATAAAAGGGGCCAGACCCAGGCTTACATCATGTCCATGCCACCCATGCCGCCCATACCACCCATTCCTCCCATGCCACCCATACCGCCCATGCCTCCCATTCCACCCATACCGCCGCCGCCCGGTCCGCCCGGACCGCCGGCATCTTTGGCCTTGGGCTTTTCAACAATAATGGCATCGGTGGTCAGAAGCAGGGACGCCACGCTGGCGGCATTCTGCAACGCGCTGCGTTCAACTTTGGTCGGGGTGATAATGCCGGCCTTGATCATGTCCGGTTCATAATCCAGCGTTAACGCGTTAAATCCGAAATTACCCTTGCCCGCAAGCACTTTCTTGACAACCACGGCTCCATCTTCACCGGAATTATGCGATATGCAGCGCGTGGGTTCCTGCAGGGCGCGGCGAATAATTGCCACGCCCGTGGCTTCATCGTCAGTGCTGGTTTTAATGTCGTCGAGAACGGAAAGACTGCGAAGCAGCGCGGTTCCACCACCGGGTAGAACACCTTCTTCAACCGCGGCGCGGGTGGCGTGCAGAGCATCTTCCACGCGGGCCTTCTTTTCTTTCATTTCAGATTCCGTCGCCGCGCCGACGTTGATCTGCGCCACGCCGCCGGCCAGTTTGGCCAGGCGTTCCTGAAGTTTTTCACGGTCATAATCGGAGGTTGTGGTACCGATTTCACGGCGAATTTGTTCAATGCGGGCCTTGATGGCTTCGGTTTTACCCACGCCTTCGATGATTGTGGTGTTATCGTTATCGATTTCCACCTTGCGGGCCTGCCCCAGGTCCTGGACGGTAACTTTATCAAGTTCAATACCCAGGTCTTTCATGATGCACCGGCCGCCGGTGAGCACCGCGATGTCTTCCAGCATGGCCTTGCGGCGATCGCCGTATCCGGGGGCCTTGACCGCGGCAACGTTCAGAATGCCGCGGAGCTTGTTGACCACCAGGGTGGCAAGGGCTTCGCTTTCAATGTCTTCGGCGATAATGAGCAGAGGCCGTTTGGCCGCCTGAATTTTTTCAAGAATGGGGACCAGCTTGGTGGCACTGGAGATTTTGTCTTCAAAAATGAGAATAAAGGGCTTTTCGAGAACCACGGTCATATCATCCTGATTGGTGATGAAATTCGGTGAAATGTATCCGCGGTCAAACTGCATGCCCTCAACTACATCAACATACGTTTCCAGCGATTTACCCTCTTCAACGGTTATCACACCGTCTTTACCCACGCGCTGAAACGCATCCGCCATGATGCTTCCGATTTCTTTATCATTGTTGGCGCTGACGGCCGCGACATCGGCGATTTCATTTTTATCCGCGACATTCAAGGGCTTGGAAAGTTTTTTCAGATTGGCAATAACCGCTTCAACCGCCTTGTTGATTCCGCGGGCAAGCGCCATGGCATCGGCTCCCGCCGCCAGATTGCGGTACCCTTCCTTAAAAATTGCCTCCGCCAGAACTGTGGCGGTGGTGGTGCCATCACCGGCGATGTCGCTGGTTTTTGTGGCGGCTTCCTTTACGAGCTGCGCGCCGACGTTTTCAAATTTGTTGCCCAGTTCAATTTCTTCGGCCACCGATACACCATCTTTGGTCACGGTGGGAGCGCCCCAGCCCTTATCCAAAACGGCATTACGACCACGCGGCCCCAGGGTGCTTTTCACGGCCGACGCCAGCTTGGTTACGCCTTCCAGTAAACTTTTGCGGGCCGATTCATCAAACGAAATCTGCTTTACTGCCATTGAATGACTCCTTCGCTAAATATCGCGGAATGTTACCGCAACCACTCATGAGGCACCGCAGCCTATCAGGCCGCAGGCACCATATACCAACATTGGCCTGCGGTGCAGGCACTGCCGAATCTTGTCATGCAACTTCTATGCCAGCGGCGGATAACACCCGGAATCAAATTCATAAGTAAATTAAATAAAACAACTTATGAGTTTTACATCGATCCCGGAATCGATGCGAGTTCCAATTATTTTCTGCCGTGCTGGCAGGGGTATACCGATCCAGCTACCCCGCAGGTTGTCAAAAAGGCAGAGATACTGCCGCTTCGCGAGGCGGCCCGCTTTGCACCGCCCGGTTCCGCCCACCGAATCGCTTCACAGCAGCCCCGCGGTTTCATCGAGGCCGAACATCAGATTCATATTTTCAATGGCCTGTCCCGCCGCGCCTTTCACCATGTTGTCAATGGCCGAGATCACAACCAACCGACCGTTGTAAAGTTTCACAGCGAGATCGGCAAAATTGGTGTTGGCAACATATTTTGTGCTTGGCAAGTTGTTGAATCTCATCCGCACAAAGGGCTTGCCGCTGTAGGCTTTTTCAAAGGCCCCTAACGCATCGTCCAAGGTCACCGCCGGTTTGGGCTTTAAGTAAATGGTTTCCAGAATGCCCCGGTCCATGGGAATCAGATGCGGCACAAACAGCAATTGCACGGCATGGCCGGAAACGGCCTCGAGTGTCTGCTGAATTTCCGGGGCATGACGGTGGGACCCAATACCATAGGGTTCAAAGGTTTCGTTGCGTTCTGGAAAATGATGCTGTAGGGATGGCGTGCGGCCCGCCCCGGAAATGCCTGAAGCCGCATTGATAATCATATCCATTGGCTCCACCAGACCGGCCCGCAGCAGCGGCCCAATGCCCAGCGCGGCGGCCGTGGGATAACAGCCGGGATTGCTGACCAGTTGGGCGTTTTTAATTTCCGCGGCGAAAAACTCCGGCAGGCCGTACACCGCCGATGCCAGGTTTTTAGTATCACCGTGCGCGTGTTTGTACCACTTCTCATAAACTGCGGTATCTTTAAGCCGATAGTCCGCGGACAGATCAATAACCTTCAAACCCGCTTCCAGCAGCGGTGGAACATGTTCCATTGCCGCGACGTGCGGCAAACACAAAAATGCCACATCGGCGGCTTTTTTAATGGCGTCCACATCGAATGGCGCAATTGGCAGGTCAATGCGCCCGAGCAACTCCGGAAACAATTCGCTGATCGGCTGTTCCTGCTTGCGGCTGGCCAGGTATGTGATGCGCACGGCCGGGTGCTTAAGCAACCAGCGGATGGTTTCAAGGGAGGTGTAACCTGTAGCGCCGATGATGGCAACACGAATCTGTTTCATGGCTCAATGCGTTCCTAACCCGGGCACTTCGCGGCCCGAACGGGCTATTATAGAGGATCAATTCGCGCGTTGATACACCCGAACGTATTGCACCTGAAATATTCCGGGAAACGCGGTGTGCGCCGGGTTTCCGCCCATTCCGCCGACCGCCAGATTCAAGATCATATATGCTTTCTGATGGAATGGATTAAATTGATCATACTTTTTTTCCACCGTCTGCCGCAGGTCAACATGATTCATTAATCGCCCGTCGAGGTAAAGCCGGATAAATCCCGGCTCCCAGTGCATGACCCAGAGATGAAATTGGCTCGACCACTCCGGATTGTGAAATTCAGCCAGGGGCGTAAAGACGCTTTTCCATCTGGTTGAACCCGAAGGGTTCTGCCAACCCACATTCGCATTAGAGCGGTTCTCATAAATAATGTCGCATGTTTTAAGGTAATACGCACTGCCGTACACAAGAATTTACGCCTCGCATGCGACAAGACTTTCGAGAAACGCTCTAATATGACCGGCATAATACTCCATGATGTCAATTTCTCCGCAGGCGGGCCACGGCTTGTGATCGCCGAGCATCCACCAGGCCGGCCACATGCCCGGGCGGGTATCGATTTTCCCGCGCATGGCAAATATACCGTATTTCCAGGAATGCCGGCCGCGCGTGGTCAGGCTTGCGGACGTGTAATAGGCAAATTGCCGCCGGGTCTGCCAATGGTGGCTGCCCGCGCGGTAATTGGGATTTCGCACCTGTTGCCGCCGCGCTTCAATAAACAGATACCCGTCGCGACAAAAAGCATTTTGTGGTTCATACCATTGCAATTCCCGATTGCGGACAAAGCCATGCTCAAAGCCCCAATTTCCCGGATCAGGGCGGCCGTCACGCCGGAAGTTATCTTCCCATGCCAGTTTATAGCCGCGCGGCAATATGGCCGCCTCCGTTAACCGACTGCCACCGAATAGCCCCGCCGCCGCCAAACCAACTGTCCGGCGATTCAATTGCCGCCTTGTCAACATGATTCCAACTCCTTACGCATGAGTCCCTGTCCTTGGCGCGAATCATGAGTCATTCCGCCGTTGGTACTCAACGCCATGATAATAGCGTGAAGGCATCTAACAAGTTTTAAATGTTGCAATTCCCGCTTGACGCGGTGCTTTGGACGCATCAGGGAAACCTTGATATTGCCATTAGTCGCTTCAATTAGCTGGAATCAGCGCAACATGTTACCATCCGCAGCGGGAAATCATGGAGATCATCCACCGCATGACCATTGAACACCTCATACTTCAAATTGCCGTGATCCTGCTGGCAGCGCGCTTTTGCGGCAGCTTGCTGCGACTATTGGGGCAGCCGGAAGTCATCGGGGAAATGATCGGCGGCCTGATCATCGGGCCGTCGGCGCTGGGTCTGTTCGCGGATGGAGCGTATTTTCATTGGTTGTTTCCAGCCAAAGGAATGCCGCTGCTCCAGCTTCTGGCCGAACTGGGCGTAATGTTTTTCATGTTCATTGTGGGACTGGAACTGGATCTCACGCGTGTGCGCGGCAAAGGGCCAAAAGTTGTGGCGACAGGGTTGGCAAGCCTGCTGGGACCGTTTTGCGCCGGACTTGTCATCGCGTGGCTCATGTTGAAAGATACCGCGCTGGTCGGTACGGTAAAATCCCCCGCCGCCTTTATTCTTATGACCGCATTGGCAATGGGGATGACCGCGTTTCCGGTACTGGCCCGGATCATCAGCGAACAAAATCTGAAAGATACGGACATTGGAGCATTCGTCATCACGGTCGGGGCCGTGCTGGATGTTTCGGGATGGTGCCTGCTGGCGGTGGTATACGATTTGGCAAAAGCGCAACTGGCCGGCGGCGGCAGTGTCTTTTGGTCCATTGGCCTGGGAATTAAAACGGCGGTTCTCGCGGCCGCTTATATCGTTGTCATGATGTTTTTCGTGCGCCGATTTCTCTGGCGGTTCCAGGCCCATTTTGAGTTGCGGGGTCATATTACCCGTGATGTGCTGGCGCTGACATTTTTTCTGCTGCTGGTAAGCAGCATGGTGACCACGGCGTTGGGCATTAACGCCATATTCGGCGCATTTATGCTTGGCCTGGTGTTTCCGTCAAACGCTGAATTTGTCCGGCACATATCCAGCAAGCTGGAGGATATCACCCTGCTTCTGCTGTTGCCGATCTTTTTCGCCACCATCGGCATGCACACGGATATCACGCAATTGCATTCCGCGGAAGTCTGGAAAAGCTGGGGGTATCTGATTGCGGCGCTGATGCTGGTAAAATTTTTATTCAGCAGCGTGACCGCCAAAGTCACCGGCTCAAGCTGGGGCGCGGCGGGACTGATCGGGCTGCTGATGAATACCCACGGCGTGGTGGAGCTGGTGGTCTTAAGCCTGGCCTGGCAGATGGGTGCCATCAGTTCCACAACACTGACCGTGCTGGTGCTGGCCTTTCTGGCCATTACCACAATTTCATCGATCCTGCTCCGCGTGGCCCGGCTTCCCATGCGGCGCCGGGAATTGGCCGGGGCGCCGGATTCGCAAGCCAAAAAGGATGAAGAATCAAAAATCCATATTCTTGCATCCCTTTCACAAACGGGCACGGCAAGAGGCCTCATTCGCGTGGCACACGCGCTTTTAGCCGGTGAGCCGGGACGGGTAACCGCACTGCTGCTGCGGCAACCGGCGGAATCGAGTCTGGCATCGGATTCAGCGCTGGCGGCGGATACGGATCCGATGAAGGTTGCCATTGCCGAGGCCAAAGCCCTGAATTTTGAACTCACTGCCCTGTCGCCGCCAAGCCTTCGCATTGCGCGGGATATATGCAAAGTCATTGAATATCAGAATGTTGATTGGACGGTACTGGGCGCGCACCAGGGCATTGTCAATCCGTCGGCACTGGGCGGGGTGGTGGACTATGTGCTCAAGCACAGCAGGAAGAATGTGGCCATTGTTATCAACAAACGCCTGACGGCCATTCGCCGGGTTCTGGTGCCCTATCTCGGTGAAGCGCAAGACGCCGGGGCCATGCTGGCCGCGCAGCGCATCAGCCGGAACGCCGATGTGGAAATTACCATCCTGCACGTGGTAAAACCGAAACGCCCCAACGCCCAGCAACCCCTGGGCGTCAAAGAACTCGTGGATCGATTTCTTCCCGGAACCGATGGCGGCAATCAGATTCGCATGACCGTTATCGAAACCGATACACCGGTTTCCGCAGTCTGTGACCGGTCACGGGATTATGACCTGATCATCCTGGGCATTTCTCCATTGTGGCGTTTGCGACAGAACCTGCTGGGCAGCAATCAAAGTTCCGTGGCCGTGCTTAGCACCTGTTCGGTTTTAATTGTGCATTCCGCCGCACCTGAAGCACCGGTAAAGGACCGCCCGTCGGGCACGGCATAGAACGCCCCGGTGAAGCTCCGCCGGAATTTGCCTCGGAATTGCTTACACCATAGCATCATGCCGTTATGTCTGGTTTTGATAAGAGGAATTTGTGCCCCCATCGCCCCGGAACCATTCAGCCGCATCAACCGCATTCATGCGGCGCGACGGCGGTTTATCCGCCATTGACCTGACGGTTCTGACGACCATTACGCTGCTGGCCTCGTTCACGGCCATCGCCGTGCAATGGGCGGTGGCCACCATTACTCCGATTGTCGGCGGAATTCTGCGATTCATGATGGCGGCGGAGATCATTGGCGTGATACTGGCTGCCCGCGGCAAACTTCCGATCCCGCGGCGTTCGGATTACCTGCGCATCATGATTCTGGGAATCGTATGCGTGCCAATTAATCAAGTGGCCTTCTGGGGTGGTGTGGCCATGGCCAATGCGTCCCATTCGGCCATGCTTTACAGCACGACGCCGGTGCTTGTAACCGTCATGGCGTGTCTTGTGCATATTGAACGCTGGAGCGGCCGCGTGCTGGCGGGGGCCGTTCTGGCCGCCCTAGGCGTGCTGGTGATTCTGATGAATTCGGGCTTGTTTTTGAAAAGCTCCTTTATTCGCGGTGATCTGCTGCTATTGGTGGCGGCGGCCACATGGTCAGGATATCTGGTTTTTTCGCGTGATCTCAACGGCCGCTACGGCAGTCTGGCGGTGCAATTCTGGATTTTCGTCACTGGGTCGCTGATCTCGATGCCGCTGTTGATCTTTGAATCCACCCGGCAGAACTGGTCGAAAATTACCATTCAATCCTGGATCGGACTGGCTTATTTAAGTGTTGTGGTGGCGGTGATTGTGTTTTTTCTTTTTAATTGGTCCATGCGCCGACAGCCGCCCTCGCGCGTGGCGACGTTCAGCAATGCTGCGTATCCGCTGACGCTGATCTGGGAAGCTTTGCTGAATCGGCATGTGCCCGGCGTCTGGTTTCTACTTGGGTCGGCACTGGTATTAGGCGGCATGATCCTGACGCTTTACCGCCCCGCCGCGGTAATCACCATCTCCGAAGAACTCGACCCGATCGCCGGCGTACCGTCGGATGAGAAAAAATAAATCGACCGATGGAACCAATACAACACCCGCGCGGCAACCTGGACAAGTCTGCGTTAAACTGAGAGCTTTCCGGCCACAAATGTTTGCAAACTGCGAGGCTTTGACGTTGTGGTCGCCTGCCTTTGTACCTGTGTTTGGTCGCGCCTGGTATGCGGCGGTGCCATGGCGCGTGTGCCTGTGTCCGCCGGGTCTTGCGGAACCGTAAAGCAATAAAATTGCCGGCCCGCGACGACACTTGTAGGTTAAATTCCTAGGGTGAATTACGACAAAATCCGATGGCATGACACCAAAGTTCTCCGATGGTTTTTGTATCTCCGGTACGCGATACTTGACCATGGGCCGAGAGCCTGGATAGCTGGCACCATTGGAGTAAGATCATGTCCGGAAATTCCCCGGCATTGAATATTGAGATGTTTCTTTCCGAAGCGCGAAAAATGATGCTGGAAGCCGGCGTATCGCCGCAGCGCGTCGGCGAGTTGGTTTCCACTTTTTCCAGGGAAATATCGGAGCCGAAACCACCGTGCAAAACCTGCAAGGCCCGGAGAATTTTGGTGGCGGTGGATTTCAGCCCCCCGGCGGCGCGGGCGGTGGAAACGGCCAGCAGCCTGGCTGAGGATTTGACAGCGGATGTTGCGGTGGTGCATGTGGTGGATGTATCGCCGGTATCCATTTCCGGCACTGAACACTTAACGCCCGCCACGCTGGAAAAACTTAAACGCGAGGGTGAGGCGCTGTGTCGGTCCGTGGCGGAAAAAATGGATATCGCGGGGGCGGAATATTTTGTTCGTTGTGGAAACCCCGCCGGCGAGATTCTTGCGGTAGCGCGCTTGTGGCAGGCGGATTTAATTGTTATCGGCAGCCATGGCCGAACGACGGCCGGCAAATTCTTTCTTGGCTCCACGGTGGAAACGGTGGTCCGTGAAAGTGATTGTCCGGTCATGGCGGTGGGACCTTCCGGCGGTTGCTTTTGCCGCAGCGATGCAAATCGACCCGACAACGCGGCACATAATGGCAAGGCCGTCAATCGTGAATAGCCCGGAGTCTGCCCCATGGCGTTACCGCAGCCGACGCTGAATTCATCTGTTTCACGCCACCGCCAATTCATTAAGACTGGTTTGTACCGTGGCCAATTCGGATTCCTGGCGTTGAAGCTGGTCGCGCAAGCCCTGCACCACCGATGGCGGGGCTTTCTCCACAAAAGCCTGATTGGTTAATTTGGCGTTGCTGGATGCAATAAGCTTTTCCAGCTCCTGCCGACGCTTTTCCAGCCGAGCCATTTCCGAGTCACGATTAATAACACCGGCGACGAAAATTCTGTTGGCACCCACGACCGCCGTGGCGGCATTGGCGGGCTTGAGCGCATCCGGCCCGACGGCAATTAATTTGGCATTGGCCATGGATTCAATAATTTCCGCACCGCTCAAAATAATCGCGGCATCAGATGACGCGGCCTGAATTGTGGTTTCGAGCGTGCGTTTGAGATCCACATTGTACTGATTGCGGATGTCACGTATGGCGCGCGTGATTTGTTGAACCGTGTAAATTTTAGATTCCGCTTCGGGATAATTGAGCCGGGGATCAACCCGCGGAAATTCCGAGAGCATCAGCAGATTCTTTGCACCGGGAATTTTTTCCCAGACCGCCTCAGTAACAAACGGCATGACCGGGTGCAGCAGCGCTAAACTGCCTCGCAATACATACAACAGAATCCGCTGAACGCCCGGGTCTTTCCGGCGAATACGGGCTTTGGCAATTTCCAGATACCAATCGCACAGATCATTCCAGAAGAAGCTGTAGAGCGTGGAACAGACATCGGCAAATTTGAATTCTTCAATAAGGCCCTTTTGTTCACCGGTGCCGGCGACCCGGGCGACCGTATCATTCAGACGGCTTAAAATCCAACGATCTTCCAGGAATTTGCCATCGGAAATCTGGATTATTTCATCCAGTGTCGGCACTGTGGTTAATTCAATATTGGATAAAATAAACCGCGCGGCATTCCAGATTTTATTGGCAAAATTGCGCCCCGCGTCAAAACGCGGGCTGGTGTTTTTGCCGCTTTGCTTATCTTTCACCACCGGCAGGCGGATGTCCTGCGTTTCCGTGGCCATGGAAGCCAGCGTGAAACGCAGCGCATCAGCGCCGTGGCTTTCCACAATGTCCACAGGATCCACGCCGTTACCCAATGATTTTTTCATTGGCTTGCCGTTGCCGTCCTGAATCACCGCGTGAATATAAACCTGTTTGAACGGCACATCCCCATGGCAATACAGGCCGAACATAACCATTCTGGCGACCCATAGCGTTAAAATTTC
>JAJYZY010000255.1 GCA_021799715.1 Planctomycetota bacterium
GATGCACGGGTTGACTGTGAACCTGGTCAGGTCCGGAAGGAAGCAGCCATAAGCATGTTCAGTCCGGTGCCGTCGGTAGCCCGACCTTGGGCGGGGCGACGAAGCGCTGGGGGCCAACAGCCGCCATTCCGTGTAAGCTTAAGCCTCATTTGGCTGATTTGATCCAGAACAGTTTCACGGACATTAGTTTCATGTATTGCCACCTTGAAGCCGCTTTTAAGCTGCAAGTGGCCGGGCGATGGTCGCGTCATATTACAACATTTCACTGCTTTACCAGGCGCGGGATGTTGAGCCAAAGGATTCCATGATATTGGGGCTGTTTTCCATTTCAATACCTTCATAGCAGGATTGTATGGCCACGCGGCCGGGGCCTCTTAGCCGCAGCCATATATGTCGGCGTCGCAGCATTCCGGCGTGGCGGGGATATTCAAAATGCAGCCCAAGGTGGACCGAAACATCGGAATAAATCAACGAACGCGGCTTTACCAGAAGCGTTTCATCCGGTGCCAGGGTCCGCTGAAAGCAATTTCCCGCACAATGCAGCAGCAACAGGCCGGGCTGCTTGTCGCAGCGGAATATATCGATATAACGCCCGATGGGATAGACATATTCTTGCTCGTCGGAATTATTGCCTTTGCGCACCAGGAAAAAAATTCCAAGGTCGGTCCAGTCATAACTCACCGATCCGGTGGCGGCCAGAAATTTGTGCTCCAGCACATGCACCGCCTGACCGGGATTTAACGGAACCGCCACGGTCTCCCCCGGCTCATCCCGTGATAACGCCAGGCGTCCGGGGCCATGCGCTTCGAGCATGAATACCGGCAGTCCGGCAAACAGGCGGGTAAAGCCCTGCCGCAAAGACATCTGCCCCATCAGCACCTGATCATCCCGCCACAAAAGATAATGATGCGAAAAATAAATATGTTGGCCCGCCGCCAAGTTAAAATCCGCCACCGGCACACAATGGCCTTCAATTTGTACGGAACCGGCCCCCAACTGTATACGGGCCATATCCGCAACCGGCGGCAATTCGGTCCATCCCGCATCATCACGGCGCGCCGCAACGCGCAGCGGTGCCCCGCAGCGCGGGCAATTGGTCAAAGGCGCGTCGGCGGCAAACGCATTGCCGCACCATTGGCAGCGGGCCGTGGTAGAAGGTGTCTGTGGCTGATCCATCGCGTTAACCCTTACTTCCGATCCTGATGATGGTGATGATACATTGATTGAATCCCGACGCGCCCGGGACCGCGCACCCGCGCCAGCGCCATGGCTTTTCCGCCCAGGAATGAGCCGCCGATTTTCTGAAATTCCACATCCATGGCCACGGAAGAGTCTTTGTATAAAAATCCGCCCGGCTCAATAAGAATGCTTTCGCCCGGCTTAAGCGTGCGTTGAAAAACATTGCCGTAGCCATGCAGCATCAGCAAGCCGCGTGCGCCATGGGTGACGAAGCGGTCCATGAACATTCCCTCGCCGCCAAAAAATATATTCGCCAATCCCTTGACCCGCACAAATGAATATTCCAGGGAATGCGAGGCCAGCACAAAGGCATGTTCGCGCACATCCATTTCCATGCCCGGGTGCATGGGCAGGACCACAAGTTCTCCGGAAGCATCGCGGGAAAAGGCGATATGCCCCGGACCTTTGGCCATGGAAATGCTGAAGGGCATGCCCGCAAATAACCGGGTTACGCCGCCGCTTAATGACAGGTTCTCCAGCGGCACGGAATCATCTTTCCACAACATGACATGATGTTCAAAAAATACCGCATCACCGGCACCGAGTTGCAAATCCGCCACCGGTACCATGTGCCCCTCCACCTGACAGGTGCTGGTGCCAAATTCAATGCGGGTCATATCCCGTATGCGCGGAGCCGCCGTCCAGCCGGAATCGCTGACCACGTTGCGGCTATCCAGCGGCGCACCGCAACTTGGGCACGAGGGCGTGCCCAATGGGCTTTGGGTGGTACACCATTGGCATTGAACAAACGTCTGGGCGGTTGTCATCATGTCGCTCCTGCGGAAACTGAAGAACCAGCGTGATGCTGTTTATACCTGTAAATTTCCGTTCGTCAAACTTCAATTTAATCCCCGTGCGGATACAATCCCCGAATGTTCTGGCTGCAAAAGGATACGGACGCATGAATCAATCGGAAAAAACCCCTGCCCGACTCTGGCTGGTTCGCCATGGCCAGACGGACTGGAATGCCCAACGTCGCATTCAAGGTCATACCCCCACGGAACTTAATGCCACAGGGCGGCAACAGGCCGAAATGTTGGCCCAGTGGTTTGCGGAGCGACATTTTTCCGCCATCTGGTCCAGTGATCTGCCGCGTGCCCTGCAAACGGCGCAGATTATCGCCGCCCGCCAAAGCTGTACCATGACGGTCACTATGCAGTTGCGCGAGCGTCATCTTGGTGCTTTTGAGGGGAAAACCTGGGACGAAGTGCGGGCCATGCGCACTGAACTGACCGGCAACAACACCGGCAACGGTGATTTGGCGGACTGGACCGGTGTTCCCGGAGTCGAAAGCGACCAGCAGCTTTGGGATCGCACGCGGGCGGTGTTGGATGAGATGTCAGAAGTGGAAAACG
>JAJYZY010000070.1 GCA_021799715.1 Planctomycetota bacterium
AAAACGCGGTGCACCGGCCAGATTTTAAGCCGCCACGAAGGAAAAAGCGGAAAATTTACTCGGCGGCTGAAAGACATTACTCGGACAGGCTCCTAGCGGGCTTTACGGTTAATGAAGACGATATTGCCGCGATGGAAAAGCAGTTGCGGGAAACCGTGCAGCGCGGCGATGCAATCCTGTTTTCCGGAAGTCTGCCGACGGGGCTGACAACCCAGCGTTTCGGTGATTTGCTGGACCTCGCGCTGACTTTGGGGGCAAAAGTGGCGGTGGACACAGCGGGGGCGGCGTTGACGGTTGCGTTGGGCAAGCCTATCTGGATTGCCAAACCCAATGCGGAAGAATTAGCGCAAGCTTGGGGAATCGACCGGTTGGACTCTGTACCGCAAATTCAAGCCGCGGCCCGGAAACGCCAGGAGAATGTAGAACATCTGGTGGTCAGCCGCGGTAAACTCGGTGCCGTACTGATTCATGGCGGCGCATGTTACAGCGGCCATGTGCCGGACCAGTCTGGCGTGATTCGCACGGTGGCTTGTGGAGATCATTTATTGGCCGGGTTTGTGCATGGGTTGTGGCAGGGCCAATCGCCGACGGAGGCCTTGGGAACCGGCTTGGCATTGGCGACCGCCCGGGCGGTTTCGGAGAATCTGGAAATTTTTGATTTCGAGACATATACCCGGCTCAAGCCGCAGGCAGTTGTGGAGCGGGTGTAAATTATATGAACTATGTGGTAAACTCCTGCGTATAATGGTGGCGTTGGCATTGTGCTTCAGCAGTTCATGGCCAAGAGCCGATAATATGTGGAAGAAGGAAGCGGCAACTTGGCCAATATGTTGCGTGAGAGATATAAAGGGTGCAAGAAAAAGGGCGGATAATCGCCTGTTTTAAGCTGCATATAATGCGCAGCGAGCGTAAGATGACGGTATTGTTTTCTATGTTCTATTTGGTGAAATTGTGAGCCAGACAACCCCAACTCCAAGCGGCGCTTCGGTGCGGATTGGTGAAGTAGCGATCCCATTGCCGGAGCACGATCATTCACATTCCGGAAAAAACGATCAGTTTGATGGCATAGGCTGTGCGTGTGGCCATGATCATTCTCATGATTCCAAGGGTCAGCCAACCGGCCATAGCCATTCTGGTGTGAGTTTACAGTTGCAATTGTCGGTTCTGGTGCCAACCACAGTGGCGCTATTGATTTTGGCCGGGATATTTTACCAGTTTCCCACGGAAGTGCCGGTGGCCCGGGCGTTGGGTTTGCTGGCGGCATTAATTTCCGGCGGCCCGATATTCTGGCAGGCGGCCAAGGGGTTGTCGCGCGGGCGCACCAATGTTAATGAACTGGTGGCTTTAAGCGTTATTGGTGCCATTGCCCTGGGTTGGCTTATTGAAGCCGGTCTGGTGGCATTGCTGTTGCAGGTAGGTGCCCTGATTGAACAGGTCGCGACGGAAAGCGCCCGCAATGCGGTACTGGCGTTGCAAAATCTCGCCCCGGTTCATGCCCGTGTGCGGCGCGGCGATGCGGATTCCATTATTCCCGCGGAAGACCTTCGTGAAGGGGATATGCTGGTCATTGAACCGGGTGAACGCATCGCTGGTGATGCCACGGTGGTAACCGGTTCCACCAGCGTGGATGAATCGATGGTAACGGGGGAATCCATTCCGGTGGACAAGACCGCCGGAGGAACGGTGCTGGCCGGTACAATCAATCTTACCGGATCGGTGCAGGCGAAAGTTACGCGGGTGGGTGAACATTCGGCATTGGGGCAGACCATCGCGTTGGTGCGGCGGGCGCAGCAATATCAGCCGCAGGTCATTCGGGCTGCGGATCGGTTTTTCTCTTTTTATACGCCGTTGGTGCTGGTGCTATCGGTGGTGGCATTCTGGGTTTCCGGGCAACCGGGCCGCATGATCACCATGTGGGTGGTGGGGTGTCCGTGCGCCATGTTGCTGGCATCGCCGCTGGCCATTGTCGTGGCCCTGGCGCGGGCCAGTCGCAGCGGCATTCAGATTAAGGCCGGGCCATTTGTGGAAGCATCGGTGAATTTGGATACGGTGGTATTTGATAAAACCGGTACGCTGACGACCGGCAAATTTATTGTCCACAGCGTGCGGCCCGCCGAAGGCGTGGAAGAAAGCCGGTTGCTGGCCCTGGCGGCGGCGGTGGAAAATCGCAGCAGCCATCCTCTGGCCAAGACTATCTGTTCGTATGTGCGTGATCGTCGGGTGCCCTTTCATGAAGCGGCCGATGTAAAAATTCTGGAGGGACTGGGCGTTGAAGCGGAAGTGGATGGCCGGATGACGCGCGCCGGCTCGATCAAAATATTGCCGCCGGATTTAGCCGCCGGCGCAGGCAATGTGGAAGCCGCGGAATCGGAACTCCCGCTGGTGCCGGTGTATGTCATGTCCGAAGGCAAATTGATGGGTTCCATCTGCCTGACCGATGAAATCCGGCCGGAAGCCCGCCGCGCGATCAAGCATTTGCGGAATTTGGGCGTGAAGCGCATTGTCATGATGACCGGCGACCGCCGGAAGACGGCGCAAATGGTGGGCCGGGCGGTGGGGTGCGATGATATATACGCGGAATTACTGCCGGCCCAGAAAGAAGAATTAATCCGGCAGTTGCAGCGCGGTGATCATGGTGTGGCGATGGTGGGTGAGGGCATTAATGATGCGCCGTCATTGGCGGCGGCGACGGTGGGCATTGCGCTGGGGCTGCGCGGCACGGATGCGGCCATTGAGGCGGCGGATGCGGTTCTCCTGAAGGATGATCTCACGCGCATACCGCTGTTGATTTATCTGGCCCGTCAGACGCGCGTCGCGATTTATCAGAACATCGGATATGCTCTATTCTTCGCCGTCTTCGCATTGGTGTGCGCGGCCTTCGGCTTGTTCGGTCCGGTGGTTGCGGCTTTAATTCACATGCTGGCGGTGGTGGTCATTGCGGTGAACTCCGTGCGGCTGGCCGGTGATGTCGGTGTGAATCGCAAGCCGTTGCCGATTGGCGTTCGAAAGAAAGCGGCACCGGAGCAAATATCCGCACCGGCGTTGTCCAGAGCATGAATGTGTTGTTTTACCAGGCAAACTTTCCGCGGGAAGTTACCGGTTTGCGGGGAAGCGCCGCAATCTGTCAGGGTATCAGCGGCTTGTAAGGAAATTCAGGCGTGAAGCGATCAATCACGGTAGCATTTTGGGTTTTAATGGGCTTGCTGCTGGTTACAGCGGCTCTGGCCATTGCCACATTCAAATATGGAGCGGTCTGCTTCTGGGCGGCGATGTTCGCGGCTCTGGGGCAGACGGTCCTGGCGTTTCTGGCGTGGTGGGGATTGCGCCTGGCGAGGCAACAGGCGGCTCTGGTTGATGAGGCCGAAGCGGAAGCAAATGTAAAATTCACCCCCGTTGCGCCGCTGGGCGCGTTTCACATGAGCTATTCGGATGAAACCGGCGCTGCCGCCGCAACCGCCGCCCCGGCTCCGGTGGCCCCGGAAGATATTACAACGCTGGACACGGGCTTTCAGCGCGTAATCGTGGGTTTAACATCGTTGGGCTTTCTGGTGCTGGCGGGGATCATCGCGTTTCTGGTCTACCGCGATTTTGCCGCGGTTTCGCCGGGACATCCCATTGTCATTTCTCCCGTGCCGATTGATCCCGGTGCCGTTGTGGCGGCGGGCACCGCGTTGTTGATATACATCCTGCTGGTTCCATTTTCCCGTCCCCGGCCGGACACGGAAGGGCTTGTTGATGCCTCCAACAGCATTGTGATTCTGGGTATTCCCGGAGCGGTGGTGCTGCTGGCGGCTGTGATTGCCGTGTGGGCCAAGGTGGACTATGCCAGTCAGGCCGCGGCGATTTTTATCGGCGCGGTGCTGATATTGCAGGCGTTTGAACTGGGCATTAATTCCATCCGCAGTCACGGCGGAATTGTGGAATTGGATCAGGCGGGCGTGGACTTGCAGCAGTTGCCGCTGGTGCCAATGCTTTCCAGCGGATGGATCGTGGGCATCAAAGTGCTGGTCGCCGAAAGCATTGGCATGGCCAGCAGCGGCACAACGGTCGTGGCGATTTTCTCGCGGCTGATTCCGCGCATTTTGATCGCAGGTTTTCTATTTGTGGTGTTGTTAAGCACGCTGCATGTGGTGCCAACCGGTGACGTGGGCATACGCGAGCATCTGGGAGTAACGACGAAAGCGGATCTGATGCATCCGTTGCAGCCGGGGTTGCATATCATGTGGCCCTGGCCGATAGATCAATTGCAATACGAACCAACCGATAAGGTCAACGTGGTGGTGGTTGGGTCGGAAGAGCGTGCTAAAAACATTCTCGGCAACAATGCGTTTTCCTTCTGGAGCCAGCATATATCCATTCCGGATCAGGAGTTCTTGACCGGTGATGTCAATCCGGACGGCAGCCCGGCGTCGCAATTGCTGGATGGTTTTGTGGCGGCGTGGTGGCGGGTAAAGAATCCCGGGGAATTTTTCAACAATGTATCAACCAGCAATATCATTGAAGTAGGCGGCCTGACCGGCGCGGGTTCCACGTTGCATTTGCGCCGGATGGATACCGCCCTGGTGCATCAGGTTCTTTTGTACGCCATCACGCGGGTCTTTGCGGAAAACACCCTCAAAGGAATTATGGAAACGCAGGTCGGGCCGGTATCGGAACGCATCAAGCAGGATATGCAGAATGTTCTGGATCAGATGAAGTCGGGTATTGTGATATTAAGCGTGGAAATCAAGGACATCCACCCGCCAAAGGGGCAGACGCAAAATACGGCGCAAGGTCGAATTTTAGGCCCCGCGGAAGCATTTGAGAATGTTGTTGCTTCGCGGGAAGTTCAGCAGCAATTAATTGACGCGGCGGATACGGAAGCATATGCGGATGTCGCCCAGGCGGAGGGTTACGCCAAGGGAAAGTTGCTGGCTGCCGACGGTTATGCCACCAAGGTGGTCAATATTGAACAGGGGCGGGCCAAAGCATTGACAGTTCAATCGCGGGCATTTGCCAAAGCAGCGCCCGCGGCCATGTCCTGGGCGTTTTATCAGGCATTGAACAAAATGTTCGGCCGGGTTAACAAAGTGGTGCTTGGGCCGAATGTCACGCCACCGGAAATCTGGCAGATTGGCCATCGGGAAAGCGGCTCGATGATGATTCCGCCGCCGGCTGGGCCGCCGGGCGGCATGGGAACACCGACCGGACCGGGAGGCCCCAATACGCCGGGAAGTGAAGCGGGGGCACCGCAGTAAGTTTGGCTTGGCCGATGAAAGTTTCGGCTTGAAAAAAACAGGGATTGTTAATAACGGAAAGTCCTAAAGGAAGTATCATGCGTAAGTTAGCCATTGGAACCATCGTCGCGGTTGTGCTGGTTGTGCTGTTTTGTGAATTGTGCACGGTTGTGGCCAAGCCGTATCAGAAGATATTGCTGGATCGGTTCGGCAAAATCATCTCGCACCCGACGCGTATTTGCTACAACTGGTTTTTATGCTATCCGACGGATCGCGTGATCCGCCTGGATATGCGCCTGCACTTGTATCAAAGCGACAACCGCGAAGTCAGCACCAGCGCCGGCGAGCCGATCAGCATTCGCACTTTTGCGCTCTGGAAAATCATTGATCCGGTACTGTATGTGGATCGTTTGCCCGGCGGAACGCCGGCGGTGCAGCGGTATTTGGATAATAAAATCCAAAGCGCGGTACTCAAGCAGATGGGACACTACACGCTTGATGAAATGTTTAATGTTGATGTCAAAAAATTGAAAATGCAGCAGGCGGAAGAAAACATTCAACAAAAAGTGAATTTGGGCATGCAATCTTTGGGCATTGATGTGGTAAAAGTTGGCTTTGCCCGTATGACGTTTCCGCCGGATGTCGCCGCCCGCGTGTATCAGCGCATGACGGCGGAGCGCAATAAAATTGCCAGCGAATACATTAATCAGGGCGAAAAGCAGGCCCAGATCACCATCGCGCAGGGGCGCGAACAGGCGACGGAAATTCGCAGTGCGGCCAGCAAGCAGGCGGCGATCATCCGCGGACAGGCGGACGCCAGCGCGTATGCGATTCTGAATTCCGTGCAGGAAACGCCGCAGGCCCGGCAGTTCTACCGCTTCTGGAAATCACTGCAGTTGTTCCAGAATTCCATGGGTAATACCACGTATTGGGTGCTTACGCCGAATAATCCGGTAACCGAGCCGCTCTTTACGCAGTTGCAGATGGTGGAAAGCCATCGTGCCAAAACCCCAACCAAGACGGATCCGCCGGCGGCAAAATAAGACCGTGTAATTGATCACGGGCGGTAGTTTAAGTAAAGCAGGTTCTCAGGAATAATCCGATGACCCAGGTTGATAATCATAACGAATCCCATACGCATGACCATGATCATCCCCACGATCATGAATTGCCGATCTTACCGTCCGAAGCGCCGGTAAACCGCTGGCTGACACCGCAATTTGTGCTGATTTATTTTGTGGTGGGCGTGATTATTGTCTGGATCCTCAGCGGATTCTATCAGGTGGGCGTGGGCGAGGTGGCGGTGGTGGAGCGGCTGGGACAGTATGAAATGCTCCCCGGCGGCAAGCATGCGCTGCTGATGGAAGCGGGTTTGCATTATCATATTCCGTGGCCCATTGACACCGTTCATATTGTTCCGCTGGAACGGGAACACCTGCTGGAAGTGAACAATTTTAATTCCTCACCGGCAGCGTATGCGAACCTGGAAAAGGCGTATCTGCGGCGCGGTTACAGCAAGCGCGTGCTCAATGCAATCTTTAATCCGTATCTGATTACCGGTGACAAAAATATTCTCCATGCCCGCGTCGCGGTTCAATATCAGATCGCACACCCGTTGCAATACATTCTCGCCGTCTATCAGCCCCCCGGTGGATTGCCCAACCAGGCGTGGGACAAAGTCATGAGCCTGCTGACAGATCGTGAATTGATTCATAAGCTTGCTTACGCCACGGTGGATGAGGCGTTATACAACGGCAAAACCCAGGTGGAGCAGGAACTTTATGATCCGGTAAAACCCAACTCCGGCCTGCAGCGGCTGGTTGGCAAGCTCAAACTCGGAGCACAAATTGAACGTGTGGAATTGAAATACATTCATTGGCCCAGTGCGGTAAACGCCGCCTTTTCGGCTGTTCTCAACGCCCGGCAACAGAAGAATCAGGATCATCAGGATGCCAAGAAACAGTATAATCAACTTGTGATTCTGGCCAACGCGCAGGCCCAGACCATATTGAACACGGCCCAGGCAAAAGCCGCCAGCACCGTTGATGAAGCGCAGGGTGAGGCCAACGCGTTCAGCCAGGTATTTCAGCAGTATCAGCAAAATCCGCGGGTTATTACCCTTAAGCTGTTAAATGACACGTTAAGCAGCGTGATGAACAATGTGGGGCGGGTATTTTTTGTGCAGCCGCACCAGCAGATTATACTGTCAATGCCGCCGCCGCCGAAAAAGGTTAATATTCAGTCAACACAGTAAATTCGTGGAAACTTGTTGCCCCATTGCGGGGCTTATTCTGGAGTTATGGATGGTTGCGGACAGTCAGGCAATTCAAACCAGGCAGCTTTCGAAGGTGTATCCGGGCTTTTTCAAAAGCCAGCAGGTTCCGGCCCTCACTGAGCTGAATTTGCGCGTGGATCAGGGACAGATTTTTGGCTTACTGGGGCCTAATGGCAGCGGCAAAACCACCACCATTAAATTGTTGCTGGGACTTATTAATCCCACCGCCGGCGATGCTCTGGTCATGGGACAACCCGCCGGTGATCAGGAGACGCGGCGGAGAATCGGGTATTTGCCGGAGGAGAGTTATCTCTACCGCTTTCTCAATGCCCGGCAAACGCTGGATTTCTACGCCCGGCTGTTTAACATGAACCGCGCCCAACGCCGGCGGGCCGTTGATTATTACCTTGATTTTGTCGGACTGGACCCCAGCGTGCGGGGCCGGAGAATTGGCACATATTCCAAAGGGCAGACCCGCCGGGTGGCCTTGGCGCAAGCGCTATTGAACAACCCGGATTTAATCATCATGGATGAGCCGACATCGGGTTTGGATCCGGTGGGCATGCTGGAAATAAAGAATATGATCATCCGGCTTAAGGAAGCCGGGAAAACGGTGTTGCTTTCCAGCCATCAGTTGGCGGATGTTGAGGATGTCTGTGATCGACTGGTGATTTTATACCGCGGGCGCATTGAGCTTGAAGGCGCGTTGCGCGATCTTCTGGAGAAAAAGGATGTGTTTCAGCTTTCCGCGCGCAATGTTTCCGATGCATTGCAGTCGAAGCTGGCGGAAATTGCGGCCCAGGACGGTGCCACGGAAGTTCGCACGGGGCGGGCGCGTGTAAGATTGGAAGATTTATTCAAAGAACTTGTGGCCCGCAAGCGCAGCGGAGAAGCGCGGTAGCGTTTGGTGCGTTTTAATTGTTAATCAATGGCCGCGGCCATCAGGAACGATTTATTGCATGTTTAGATTAAAACATTTAGGCCCGAAACTTGCCGGATCAGGCATTGCATTGGGAACGGTCTACCATCCGCCATCGCAGCACCATTATGTCAGCATGTTTGCCGATGTGGTCATTGTGCTGTTGATTCTGGCGTTTATCCTGACCGCCTTTCGAGATATCGCCCGGCTGGGGCATGGTCTATCGCGGGCGTGGGCCATCGGCCGGGTTACCATCTCCGAAGCGTGGAATGCGCGCATGTGGGCCGTTCCGCTGGTATGGTTCGGCATTTGCGTCCTGCTGGGCGTGTTGATCGTTCGCGGGTATGAGCCGTCGGGCGTGGTTCGCGTTTATATGACGATTTTCCTGCGGGCGCAGGCACTTATTTTATTGATTTACCTGGGCCTTCTGGCCTGTGTGACGCTCCCGCGTGAACGTGAACGCCATACGCTGGTTACCACCGGCAGCAAACCGATTTCCCGGTTGGAATTGCTGCTGGGAAAAGTAATGGGACTATCCGCTGCCGGCGTCATGATGCTGGTGACGATGATGATTTTGACCTGGGGCTATATGAAAGTGGTGGATTTGAAGATCCGCCATGATGCCCAGGTGCTTTATGCCATGCAGAAGAAGAGTTATGACAATGTGCTGCGCCGCATGCCGCCGGATACGGGCGTGCATTATCTCGCCGAGCACGGCGTGCTGCAGGCGCAGAATTATGTCTCTGGACAATTAAGCATTGCGGGATACGTTAATTATCAGACCAATCCACCCACGCGGTTGCTGAAGGGCGGCAGCTCGGAAATACTCTATTTTGAATTCCCGTCGTTGCCGGCTACGGAATATTACCGGCCCATGTTTGATTTCAATTTTGGCGTTGTGCATGCCCTGCCTTCCACCAAGCCGGTAAAAATCGACGTGACGCTGGTGCAACGCAGCAATCCGATGAACACGCAGGAAGCAACCCTGACCCTCAATGCGGCGGGGCAAGCGTTCTGGATGCCCAAAAATCCAACCTCATTTTTCAGCTATGGCAATCCGGTGACCGGTCAAATTTTCAACCCCGGCCCGGTGGTGGTGAAAGTCACCTGTCCGGATTTCGGCGTATATCTCGGAATTAACAACGGTTTACATCCGCCCAGCGATACAAGCTGCATGGCGGTAAGTTTGGATACCAATCGCACGCCCCATCATTCCGGGGCCATTGCCCCCAAAGCCAATCCGGTGATTACCGGATTCAAAGATAACGGCAAACAGGAAATTGTGGGTCCCAGCGCGCGGCATCCGCAAATTCCAGCCGAAGTGGCTTCATGGGACTTTAAAAATGTTGATCAACGGCAAATTCCCATCGGCCCCAACGGCAATTTCACGGTTCACATGGTGATCAGTGTTGATAAGCAATCCAATGAAGCCCGGGCACCCATGGCGCAAATTATCGCATATAACAACAGCAAGCCGCGGGACCGCACGGTGCAATCGGTGTATGTCAACGAAAAACGCATTACCACCATAAAGCTTCCGGCGACCTTGCTGGGTGCCGGTGATCTGATCATCAACCTCCGCAGTGAAGTGCCGGGACATTGGTTCAAGGTAAAAGAAGATTCGATGATCATCATGCAGCCGCCATCGAGTTTTATATGGAATCTTTTCAAAAGCGAATTGGTTATCTTTTGTGAAATCGTGCTGATTGTCACCATCGGCGTAACGGCCAGCACCGCATTGGGCTGGCCGGTGGCCATGCTCACGGCGATGGTGGCGTATATTCTCGGCAATCTGTTCCATTTTGTGCAAAGCCTGTTTCAGTCCGGTGGTCTCGAATTGTTTGATTATGTGCAGGACAATCGGATGAAACATATCTGGTATTATCAGATTGGGTCGTTTATCACCAATGTCATGGTGCACATACTCTGGGTCACCGTGCACCTGATGCCGGATTTCACGCGGTATGATCCGCTGTATTTTATTGTTCGATCCAAGGATATGCCCTTTGGAATTGTTGTTCTGGATATTATCTGGACGCTGGCGTGCGTCTTGCCGACACTGGCGATCGGCTATCTGTTGCTGCGAAAACAGGAGTTGGCGTAATGTCATCCAATGTACCTTTGCCTCCCCCTGACCCGGTTCGTCCGGCGGTAAGTTCCGGCAAGCTCATGATGCGCGTGCGCAGCGAGGTCCGGCGCGATCAGGTAATCTGCATTGCCATCGCCGTGATTCTGCTGGCCGGTATATTTTTCATTCAATCGCCTCTGCGCACCAGCCGATCCAAACTTGTTATCAACCATAACAAGGGTGTCGGTGATCTGATTATGACCTTTCCCCGCCTCACGCTGGGCGGATTTCGTGGAATTCTGGCCATGGTGCTGTGGGAAAATGCGGAAAATGACAAAAACAATCATGACTGGGTACCGCTGGAGACCGATTATAACGCCATCGCCGCGTTGGAGCCGTATTTCGGATCGGCCTACATCTTCAATGCCTGGAATCAGTCGTACAATTTGTCGGCGCAATTCCATGATATGAACACCAAGTACAAATGGGTTCTCGATGGATTGATATATCTATATAAAGGCGAAAAATACGTTCCGAACAACGCCAACATGATCATGAACGAAGCCAATGACTTTTTCCTCAAGCTGGGAGCAAGCTTTGAAAGGCGCTATTACACCGCGCGGTGGCGATATGATCTGGCCCATCTTTACCTGTATCAGCCGGGAAAAGTCAGTTCTCAACTCAGCACGCTGGCGGAAGTTTATTACATTGTTCATCAGCCGGAATTCCACATTACATTGCTGCCTTCGCGCTCCGGGAAAGGGCCGCTGGGACATGGCGTGGAAGTTGACGGCGTGCATTATCGCTACGGTCTAAGCGTCTTTTATTTCGCCTATCAGGAATATCAGCGCGCCCTGCATACCGTGCCTGGACCCACGGATATGGGCCAGCAGGTGTTGGACTCCTGGCCGCCGATGACTCTGCGGTGCTGGTGCCGCGATGATCTGTTCTACGCCCAACGGCTTACCAACCGCATTTTTAATCTTGATTCCGAACAAAAAATGCTGCGGCGTTTTCCGGCGCGGGTGGAAAATGTTGATGATTGTTATCGCAATATCAAGGTCAATGCGCCGCGGTCAATCGCCGAGTTCAAAACATATCTGGTCAAATACCCGTATCAGAGATTTGTCCATACCCAGCATATTGTGGAAGTGCAATATTATGAGTCCCTGGCCAAAGCGGAACATGAATTATTCCGCGGTCTGGTGGCCTGGCAGAACAACAATCGGCGCTTCCGCCTCGGAGATGCCGCGGACCAGGACTTGGCCAAGGCGGTGGTGTTATACCAACAGGCTATCGCGGAATATAACCATTACCTCAATGTCGCCTATCCGAACCAGCCAAATGGCATGGTCAATCCTGACCGCAAGAGCCAACTTAAGTACCTCAATGCTCTGCGGGCGCGGGTGGATGGAATTCAAAGTTTCCGGCTGACCGCCGAACATCATAAACCTGACATGAGTTTCCTGGCACCGGTAACGTTGTCATTCAGCGACTGATCCGCTTCCGTCGGAATCAAACTGAATTTATGGGCGCGACGACGAGCACGGGCTTGCGCCTGATCAACTTCGTGAATTCTCCTGCAACCAGGCAATACGGCTGCGGGTTTCCACCGCGCTTCTGCATGTCCGCCGTTGCCGCCCCTGCCTGTCGGGGGCCGGAAAGCATGCCGCCGGCCCGGCGATTACTCGGACATTCGCCGGAATACCCGGATTTCAAATTTTCAAACCGCCCTGAAACTAGCTATAATCCATTGCCTTGACTTGTTGCGCACGGAGATGTTTATCATGGTTCCTGTTGAAATGCCGACCCTGGCCCCCGCCAAAGATATGACGCCCGGCGGCACCCCGGCCGGCGCGCCAATTGATCCGGCGGACATTGCCGACCCGGCGTTGCGGCCCGTGGCTGAAAAAGTGTTGGCGGGCTCGCGGTTGGATTTTGATGATGGCATGGCCCTGTGGAATTCTCGCGATATATTCACTATTGGCGCATTGGCCAACGCGGTACGCGAAACGCTGCACGGTAGAGTGGCTTATTACAACATCAACCGTCATATCAACTATTCCAATATCTGCGCGCTGTCGTGCAAGTTCTGTGAATTTCACCGCAAACGTGGTGAGCCTGGCGCTTATGAATATGATCTGGAAGAGATTTACCGCATCGCCGGAGAAGTGGATGCCGCCGGGGCCACGGAAGTTCATATTGTCGGCGGGCTGCACCCCTGGCTGCCATTCGCCTGGTATCTGGAAATGCTCAGCGGCATTAAGAAGCGTTATCCGCGACTGCATCTCAAGTGTTTTACCGCCATTGAAATAGA
>JAJYZY010000256.1 GCA_021799715.1 Planctomycetota bacterium
CGGGTTTTAAGGCCGCGAACATCAGCAACACTTTCGAATCACAAATTGTTTGAGTCTGCGTATTCATCGCAAGTTACTATCGGACAAAACTGCCAGGAAAGGTGCAATAATTTTGTAAAAAAATAGTTATGCGACGTTGGCATGCTCGAATTGCCGCGGATTACAAAACATCATCCGCCGGAGCATATAATCGCGGGTGCGACTGCATGTGTGTGCGCACGCACTTGCCACACATAAAAAACCGGATCGGTGATGGGTAGTCGATGTTATCGGCATCATCGCCCTGCACCCATTGCCGACAAAATACATCCCGGGCACCGCACAACGCACAATGTGTGGGGCCACCGCCGGTTTTGTCCACCAGCATATCGCTGAGGCGGCCATATTTTTTTAATTCTCCAATGCCGTCCGCGGGCTGAATCTCAAAACTCACATTTCGTTTCTTCAGCCATTGCGCCACCTGTTCTGCCTCCGCTGGCGCACAATAACACGTCCACGCGCTGTTTCTCGGACCTTCGCGAAAAAAGCCCATATCCTCCAGCCGCTCTTGTGCGATGGGATCAAGCCAATTCTTCACTTTGATGACCAACCGTTCTACCATAACAAATATCAATAACGCAAGACTAAGGAAAAAGAAAGCGCCAGCGATACAATTCATCGCTCAATCACAACTTATGATAGGGCGAACTTTAGCCGGTTTCTACGGTTGATTGGTTTCATAGGCTGAATTATCGGCTGATAAAAATCCCGTTCCCGGTCCCACCATTGCGGGTATGGGTTCGGTGCGTCGGTAGCAGTGTTTTTGACTCGCCGCATGCCCATCGCAATAGACCACATTGGTATAACCCTGATGTCGAAACGCCTGCGTGCCCGACGCCCGTTCCGCATCACTGACCGAATCAGCATTGCCGGGAACAGGATTCAGAAGAACCGGTGCCCGCATCCAGTAGTCAATTCCGCCGGTCCATCCGCCATCGCCGAACAATGCGCATGTGCAGGGATTTGCCACATCGGTTCTCCGGGCCGGTGCCATCATGGTTTCTCCAGGGCCTTCCCGGGCACCGTGGCCGATGTAGCTGGTGTTATAGTTATACCCAAGCACAATTTGACCGGTAGCCGGCGTTTGATGAACCATGGGGCACACCAGTATCTGCAAATTGGTCTGCCCCATAAATAAAATTCCCGGTGTATAAAGCCATTGATTGGTTTGTGCATTGCGCACATGGTCCAGTGCCCAGGATGGATTACCATAGTTGTAATAACCCGGCGGATAAAAGTCCTGGTAAGCGGTCGCATATTCCTGCGCTTCCAGGCCCAGTTGATGCAGATTGCTGATGCACACCGTTGCATCGGCTTCCGCAATGGCCATTGCCAGCGCGGGCATCAGCAGGGCAATCAGCAAGGTGATAATCGCAATGACCACCATTAATTCAATGAGTGTAAAGCCATATCCGATGCGGCGTGCCATGATCATACCTCTTTCACGGTCAACTTCAGCCGGTCGCCCGGTCGTGTCTTCTTTCCTGTCCGGTGCGCCATGTCGATTCATTTATTCGCCGTGACTGGCGGCGGCGCCGCAGCGGCAGCAGTGCAAGGCCCGAAAGAAGCATGGCCAGTGTGGCGGGTTCCGGTACAACGCCCGCTACAGATTCAATAAGCATTGAATATTTGGCTGAAGACGGAACGGTAAACTGGATGTAGTTAATCGTTTCCAGACCCGTGCCGGAAACATTCAGCCATGTCCCGCCGGCGCTGCCATCAAGCGTTGTTACCAATTGACTCCACGATTGGTTGCTGAAAGACGCCAGTGTTCCGAGAAATGGCCTGGAGAAATCGGCAACGGGTGTCCCGGCGGAAACCGTCCCGGGGGCGTAGTTTCCATCCGGGCTAATCCGTGATGAATTGAAATAATTTCCTGGAATATCAAATGCTATCAGGCTCGCGGCGGAACTGCTGGAGACCCACTTATACTCAGACGGATCCGCCGGGTTCGGTTCAACCGCGGTATTACCGCTGATACCGTTGAATTGCAGATATTTCCATGTCGTGCCGTTCTGACTGACCGCCACGAATGCCTCACGCGGGTTGGTATAATTTCCGTTATTGATCGTGCCGCCGGTGATACCGGTTACACCGCTGCCGTATTGCGTATCAATAAGTCCTGCGCCCGCTTGAACACCGATGGTAAAGCCATTGTTCACCGCCGTTCCGGCAGCCGCATACCCATTGGTGCCAAAACTCAATTCCACGGAACTTCCTGGTGCCACAGCCAGAAGTGTGGCACCGTAAGAACCGCCGGCAGTCGTGGCAAACGCGCCATCAAAGGGTGTAACCGTGTATGACGCGCCGCCGTAGGAACCGGCAAATGCATTGAATTTGCCATTCCAGCCGTTTGCGGCAACGCCCGGCGTTACAATTGTGCCGGCCCAGTTGACCGGCGCGGCGGCACAAACACCTGCGGATAATAGAACTCCCGTTGCGAAAATAAAACCTTTCATGGCGACACCTCGCTGACTTTTCCGGCGCGAACCGTTGAGTCGAATGACGAAAACACAATGCCTGATCCCAGGGGTATCGG
>JAJYZY010000257.1 GCA_021799715.1 Planctomycetota bacterium
GCACGCCTCACCGTTGAAAAAAAACCTTATTATTCTGGGCATTGTGGTACTGGCGGAAATTCTTCTGCTGAGTTTCAATGCGCGGCTTGATACCACCGCCTGGCGGGCCACGCGCTGGCTGATGGGAGATCAGCAGCCGTACAACTGGAAAAAGGTGCAGTTGAATCCCCAAACGCATCCCGACGCGCCGTGGTGGCGCACGGTTACGCCGCCATTTCATTCCCAGCTTTATCACCATACGGAAAGTACCTGGCGGGCCTTGCGCGACGTGGGTGTGCCTGCGGAGGTTATATTTATATGTTTACTGGTATGGGTGTATGATCCGGCCCGCTGGAAGGGCATTGCCATTATGCTCAGTTCCATTCTGGGAGCCGGCGCGGTTTCCGAAGCGTTCAAAAGTGTCTGCGGCCGGGTGCGGCCCATCGGCACATTGCCCAACGGCCACTTGAATGACGGCCTGAATGTGTGGCAATGGTTCCGTGGCTTTCATACGCAAAGCGATTTAAGTTTCCCCAGCGGTCACGCCTGTGTGGCTTTTGCCATGGCGGCGGCACTTACGTATTTGTCGCCGAAGGGGCGGCGGCTGTTTCTGCTGGTGGCGTGGCTGACATCCTTTTCCCGTATTGTCATGCAGGCCCATTTTTATTCCGACATAATCGCCGGTGGAACCATCGGCTGGTTCTGCGGTTTTGGTTGTGCTATTTGGATGGGAGAGCGTCTGGGGGTTGCTCAACGGACACTGATTCCGGAAGTGCAAACTTAGCGCGCTTCATAAATATCCCGGCGGTGACAATTAAACATAAACCCGCCGATACGTAATACGGCATGGCGGGAAATGCATATTCAAACAACAATCCGGCCAGAATCGGCCCCATGGCGCGGGCCAGGCTTGCCATTCCCTGATTGGCACCAAGTACTTCACCTTGTTCATCGGCATGGCAATGGCGGCTGATCAGCGCCTGCATGGCCGGGTTAAACAAACCGCTGCCAATGGCCAGCAAAACACCTCCGGCCAGAAATCCCGTCCAGCGCCAGGCCCAGTGGATGGGCAGGCCGATCAGCAGCAGTCCCGCGGAGGTAATAACCGGTCCCAGCAGCGTGAGCTTCAATTCCCCGTATTTTTTTGTCAGCCGCCCGATCATTCCGCCCTGAATAAGTACAATCACAATGCCAATGGAGCCAAACAGCCATCCGGAAGCGTAGCTGCTGCGGTCGTCCTGGCTTTTTCGAAATACCGCCAGAGAAGCGGTTACGTGCACATTCGCGGGCTTATTTCCTCCAACCAGAGTTGCCAGGCCATGGGCCGCACTGGCACCATCCGCGGCCAGCATGGCATGGACGGAAATGGGATAATTGCGATGCTGAATCAGCAGGCTAAGCGTCTGTTCCATGCCGGCAAAAGCAAAACCGTTGACAAAAAATAGCAGGATCAGCGGACCGATAATGGGGCGCACCAGCGAATGTTCCAGTCCGCGAAAACTGAATCGCCGGGCCGCGGCGTCATTGCGCTGATTATTGGGAGTGCGTGATTCCGCCAGTTGGGTAAATGTCATCAGTAACGCGGTGAAGGAAAAAGCTGCGGCCACCAGTGGCACGTATTGCAAGCCCAGAAAATGCGAAACCAGACCGCCGATCACCGGCCCGAAAATAAATCCCAGTCCGAAGGCGGCACCCAACGCACCGAGCCCTTTGGCCCGGTTTTCCGGCGTGGTGATATCGGCAATATAGGCATTGGCCGTGGAAATATTGCCTCCGCTGATGCCATCCAGAATTCGGGAAGCAAAAATCAGCACAATGCCCAGCATGTGCCCCTGGAAAAAATTGGCGAAAAAGAGCATGAAGAAGCCCACAATCGTGCCAATCTGACTGAGAATCAGCACAGGCCGCCGGCCGATATGATCCGACCACCGTCCCAGAATCGGCGCGAAGAGAAATTGAAAAAATGAATAGGTCGCACCGATGAGTGTCAGATAGAAATAATTGCTGATGCCAAATTGTTGCCCATATAACTGCAGGTTGGGCAGCACAATGCCAAATCCCACCAGATCCACAAAAACAATCAAAAATATGGTAAAAATACTGGCTTTGCGCATCGCTTATTTCCCTTAAAGCTTATCCATACGTTCCAGCACCGCGCCGAGTTCGCCATTCGAGCCGGCAAAGAGTCTAGGCTAGAGCTTATTGTAAAGCTTGTAAAGCGAAAAACATCTGCCCGAGCGATACTGCGATACTGGACCTGTGACCGATTCCGCAACATCCATGCGATCGGTTGCGAACACAATCAGGCGAGGAGCAATAAGTAGTGAACAAAAGGGATTGGACCGCCCCGGCGCGCACGGGGTAAACTCTCCAAGCGGACTGCGCGGATACGGGGGGGGGCAACCGTCAACTATCAACGAATCCCGGCGCGCCGGGAAGCAACGAGCAAATTAGTTTTGGGTGCGGCGCGTACATGCGATGCCGAGCGGGATTGGAGTATGGGTTGGAGTATGGATTTGACTGATGGTGCCGGCAACGGCAGAGTTAGAAAGCCAAGGATCAGGGTCATGAAGAGCTTGCAGAACCTGTCACAGCCCCC
>JAJYZY010000258.1 GCA_021799715.1 Planctomycetota bacterium
TAAGATGTTGCGGCCCTGCGTTCACCATGCCCGAGAGTAAACCACAAAATACGCGCCAGCGCAACTCTCGCGATTGCGAATATTAAGACCGCGTTATTTTAGTTCCGGACGCCACTGGGTGGATCCCCACGCGCCGGCCACGCTTTTTTTCGGCTCCCGGCTCAATGGTCTGTGGAAAAGTCGGGACCATGGCGAATCCTGGCATCAGGTAAAAAGTTTTCCACTGCCGCAGGACACCGGTGGAGTGGGCACGGTTTTCGTCATTTATGACACCCGCAGCGGCAACCCCGGCCACCCTACGCCGATCATCTACGCCGGGGCATCAACACCGCATGGCGGCATGTATCGCAGCACCGATGCCGGAATCACATGGCATAAACTCGCCGGACAACCGCTTGGCCTGCGGCCCAACCACGCGGCATTAGCCGCCGATGGCTCACTTTACATCAGTTATGGTAAACAACCCGGCCCCAACAGTATGACCGATGGTGCCGTCTGGAAATTTAATACCCATGACGGAACCTGGACCGATATTACACCGTTATCCCCAAAAAAAGATCGGCGCAGTTTTGGGTATGGAACCGTGGCTATTGATGTAAACCATCCCGGCACCGTGATGGCCGGTACATTCTGCCGCTGGAACGGCGGCGACATCATTTTCCGTTCCACCGATGGCGGCAAACAGTGGAAGCCGATAAGCCCCAATCATGGCGGCATCTGGTCCGTGGAATCCGCCCCCTGGCTGTATTTTCATTCCGCGCATCCGATGGTCACAAACTGGATCGGCAGTTTGCAAATAGATCCCCACAATTCCAATCGTGTGCTGTACACCACGGGGTGGGGCATATTTGAAACGACGGATGTCATGGCGGCGGATAGCGGCCGGCCGAGCCATTGGAAATTTTATTGTGACGGCTTTGAGGAAACAGTGGTTACGGATTTAATCAGCCCGCCCGCTGGAGCCCATCTGCTTAGTACCGTGGGGGATATTGACGGGTTCAAGCATGACGATTTGCAAATCTCGCCGCCCGGTGGCATGTTGAATCCGAATTATGGAAATAATACAGGCATTGATTTTGCCGCGCATGAGCCATCCTTTATGGTGCGCGTGTTTGGCGGACGGGCGGTAAATGGCGCGTTTTCCACGGATGGTGGAAGCACTTGGACACCGTTCCGGCGTGCTCCGCGCCACAGTATGTATGGGAAAATAGCTGTTTCACCGGACGCTAAGACCATTGTCTGGACGGCCGCATCAGGACCATGGAGCGGCCCGAGTCGGGTGGCGCATGTCACGCATGATCGCGGCGAATCCTGGCAGGCATGCCGCGGGTTAAAGCCGGGATGGCATGTCATTTCTGATCGGGTTAACCCGCAACACTTTTACGCCTTTAGTCCGTGGCAGGGGCATATTTATATGAGTGCGGATGCGGGAAATTCGTTTCATCGCATGAATCGCCAATTTCCACGCGGTTCGGCTTCTTTGCGAAGTGTGCCTGGACAAGCTGGTGATTTATGGCTGGCTTCATCACACGGACTATATCACTGCAGGGCCTTGGGAGCCGAGGTATCGCGCATTTCTGCTATCGACTCCGCGACGCGGATCGGCTTTGGCCGCGCGGCACCGGGGTTAAGTTATCCAGCGATATTTATTGTCGGTACGGTGAATGGTGTTTATGGCATTTACCGTTCGGACGATACCGGTGCCACCTGGACCCGTATTAATGATTATCAGCATCAATTCTTCACCATTGATGCCATCACGGGCGATCCCAGAATTTATGGCCGCGTATATCTGGGCACCAGCGGTCGCGGGATTATTTATGGGGATCGGGCATAGGAACAGGCCACACCAGCGTCGCGGATCCCATTTGTCCCGTCCGCCGAGAAAGTTCTCAGCACTGCACGCTCTGACCTGCCGATCGGTTGAGCGACTATGTGCCGCCTTCCTTCGTCGCGGCTGATTCTGCAATAGATTCAACTGAAAGTATACAGGCAAGAGTTTTCAAGCTCGGCAAATCATCGTAGCATCTGTATGGTATGAATTGGCGGACGTGTATTTTCAGGAGTTCAATCAATGACATCATTTCGTTCCACCGGCGCGGCGGCATTCGGCTTGTGTCTGGCACTTTTAACGCTCCCCCTGGCCACAGTCACCGCTGCTATTGCCGCGCCGACTCCGGCATTGCCCGTCATACCCCACCGTGTTTTCAACATCACGCGATATGGAGCTTCAGCCGATAGCACGGCACCCGCGACGGTAGCTATTGAGAAGGCGATTAGCGCCTGCGACCACGCCGGGGGCGGTACGGTGCTAATTCCGCGGGGTACATTTCTCTGCGGCCCGATTCGTCTGGCCAACCATGTGGATTTACGTCTGGCCAAAGGCGCACTGTTAAAAATGTTGCCTTATGGCAAATATCCCTTTATTCACGGCAGGTATCCTGATTTTATCCGCGCCTCCAATATGCACGAGATCGCCATCACCGGCCACGGTACCATCAATGGCCAAGGTGCCACCTGGTGGGCTTTATACCGTCGCCGTCCCAATGGCACGGTCCCGAAATTGCCGCAC
>JAJYZY010000259.1 GCA_021799715.1 Planctomycetota bacterium
CTGCCGAACGCAGCCACCGCAAGCGGACACTTCGACGTTTGCACACGCTGGGCCTGAAATTGAAGGACATGATAGTCTGCGATTGGAGTCACTTATAGCGTTGTAGAAGTAATACCCCATGAATCATCCCGGGACCAAAATCCATATTCAACAGAGTCAAAGTCACTTTTGCGCCGGCCGGAACAGTGATTTCCGGGTCAACAAAGTGATTCCATCATTCCGGTGCTGCTGCGGGAGATGACGGCCCGGGAATCGGAGCCGGTATCCTATCCGGATTTATTCGGTCCCGCCGCAACTGCGTCTCCTGAGCTTTTTCCGCCACGGTTCCCGGCGGCACATCACTTTTGTACCATCCCGGATCGTTATAATGTGTGATGTTGTCCCGGATTTTCATCACGGTGAACATACCGCCCATGCTGATATATCCATACGGCCCACGGCCGCCGGTCATCGGTGCGGTATTCGGCAGGCTGGTCATCCCCATGGGGGCACCCATGCCATCTTGGCCCATGGTCATATAATCAGGTAATAAATCGCGAAATTTATCCCCCAAGTTTCCCGGCTTCACGCCAATCATATTGCCGAACTGATGCCCCATTTGTGTCATGACATGGTGCGTCATGTGGCAATGCATGGCCCAGTCGCCTGGATTGGATGCGTCCAGTTCAAAAACGCGCGTTGATCCCACTGGCACCAGCACGGTCGTTTCCGGTTGCCAGGCGGATCGTGGGTAATCTCCGCCATCGCTGCCGACCACCTGAAATGAATAGTTATGCAGGTGTATGGGATGATGATCCATAGGCCCCAGGTTTCCCAGCCGAACGCGGACGCGCTGCCCGGTTCGCGCCACCAGTGGATGGGTCAGTGGGAATGATTTCCCGTTCATGGTAAAGACATTGAAATCAGTCATTTCCATCGGATTGGGGCGATCGGTGCCGGGAACGATGCTCCATTCGTGCAGCATAATGGAAAAATCACGGTCCACTTTGTACCGCGGTTTGCGCGGGTGAATCACAAACATACCCGTCATGCCCAGAGCGATTTGTGTCATTTCATCATGGTGCGGGTGGTACATTTTTGTGCCAGGTTCCACCAGATTAAACTCATATTTATACGTTTCGCCCGGTGGAATCGATTTTTGCGTCATACCGCCTACACCATCCATGCCATTATCGATGTACACTCCGTGCCAATGCACCGTTGTCGGCTCCGGCAAGCGATTGGTAACATAAATGCGCACCCGCTCGCCTTCCACCGCTTCCAGCACGGGGTGTAACATGCCATTATAACCCCATACCAAAGCCTTGAGCCCCGGCGCAAATTCGTTCCAAAATTCCATCGCCACCATGTGGAACACTTTAACCCCATCGACGATCTCAAAGGGCAACGTGCCGGTATTGGGCGCTACCACCGGCATATAGTCGCGATGCGGCAACCCGGGCGGCAATGGTTTCGCTCGAAGTTTGCGCGCGAGTTCTGTCGCACGGTCTCGTCCGCCATAACTGTTTTCATGATCTGCGGCGTGGGCTGCCGCCGCGGACGCTTTACCGGATATGGCGGCTCCGGCGGCCAGTGCCGCGCCGGAGGCCAATACGTGTCTGCGATTTAACATTTTATTTCTCCTTGTGTGAGCGTGTTGGGGATATCTTATTTCTTCCGTCAGTTTGCGAAGGTATTAGGCCGCCGAGCACTTGCCGGAGTTGCTGCCGCGCAAGCCAATAGCGCTGCACGGTCTGCACATAATGTCGAGCTGTATCAATTTCCGCCAGCTTGGACTCCATGAGCACGAATCCGCTGACATACATGCCGTTGTACGCCAGTTGCGTTTCATCGACCATGCGTTTGCGCAGCGGCAATATAATGCGTTGATAAAACAGAACTTCCTGATGCGCCGCGTGCATGGCGATCCATGCTTCGCGGACTTTGGCCCGTATGCGAATCGCCGCGGCCTGATAGCTCCGATATGCCGCACGATATTGAGCCTCGGCAATAGCGACCTGCGGTTGGCCCTGATTAAAAATGGGAATCGGCAGGGAAATTGCCGGTCCCAGTGTTCCACGCACGTCCGGATCACGGACATAATCCAATCCGATGGCGGCTCCGGGTAGAAGCCCGGCAATACCGGAAATCCGTAATGCAATGGCGTCGGCACGCAGGCGCTGGCGCGCCGCGACCAAGCTCAGGCTCTGCTTAAGCGCCACGGCCTCTAAGCCTTTCAGCGACAGGTCATGCGTCGGCGGAATGGCAAGCCTGGCCGGTACCGTCCAGTTCCCTTCTTTCCCCCATAAGCCCATCAGCGCATTGAGCCGTTCATGGTCTTCCAGCACGGTGGCTTTATCCATGGCCAATTGCAGGCGGACATGTTCGTAAAGCGTAAGTTGCTGATCATAGGCAATCGGCGGAGAATTGCCGGCCTGACGCAGCTTTTTCGCCAGATCAAGCTGTGCCGCGGCCCCCTGTTTAATTCTGCTTTCCAATGTCACCATCTGTTGGTCGCCAACCAGACGATAATACGCGGCGCGGGTACGTTGCGCCAGTGTGACCACGGCGTTGGTGACTTGGGCTTTA
>JAJYZY010000260.1 GCA_021799715.1 Planctomycetota bacterium
GATTGATGTACTGGCGGTAAGCAACCGTCCCACATCCACCGAAGCTGGTCCGCTGGATCACCCGCATAACAGTCCGCATTCGCGGGGTATTCCAGAGGGCGTCAGCGGGGATGTCATTATTGCGCCCTGGAATCACAAGGACATTATTGAGCAGTTGCTTAAAGAACACGGCGATGAATCGGCGGCGATTATTTTAGAACCGATTGTGGCGAATAACGCCTGCATTATGCCGGAAGACGGACTGCTGCCATGGCTGCGGGAGCAATGCGACAAACGGGGAATTTTGCTGATTTATGATGAAATTGTCACCGGCTTTCGCCTGGCGCGCGGCGGAGCGGCACAGTATTTCGGTGTCACGCCGGATTTGACAATTTTCAGTAAAGCTATCGGTGGAGGATTTCCCATCAGCGCTTTCGCGGGTCGCCGGGCGATTATGGAGCAAGTGGGGGCTAATGTTGTAAAACATGGAGGAACCTACAATGGCAATCCGTTGTGTGCCGCCGCCGCACTTTATACATTGCGCAAAATAAATGAGCCGGGCACTTTGGAAAATATTTACAGCCATGGCCGAAGCTGCATGGAAGCCATTCGCCGGGCGGCCACTGACGCGGGCGTGGTGTGCGTGGTGCAAGGCGTGGGCAGCATGTTTCAAGTCATTTTTAATGACGACGGCCGGCCGTTGAAGCATTATCGGGACTTGTTAAAAGTAAACACACAGCGCTATGCGGCCTTCCGGCATTCGTTGCTGATGCAGGGTGTGCATGTCAACAGTTCCGGTTCCGCCTGCTGGTTTGTCAGCGCTGCGCACCGGGCCGATGACTTGGAATTTACGACCCAGGCCATCGGACAGGCCATGAAGTCTGTGCGCTAGACAATACGCTCAAAACCGCGCTAAAAGCCGGTGGGACTTTGAAAGGATGGTACCTGAAATTGAATCCGATAGACTTTTTTGCGGACCAACTTAGTCCGGCGAACACGGCGCGAATCTATCAAGCCATGCCGCCGCGGCTCGTAGCAACACTTCGCGCACAGCGATTCCGAAAGATTGTGAAATATGTCGGTCGTCACAGCGAGTTTTATCGGAAAGCCTTCCACGACCGCGGCATTGATCCGGCCAAAGTTCGAGTGCCGGCGGATCTCGGCGATTTTTATACCGTGCCCGAAGATATTATCGCGAATCCCAGGGCCTTTATCTGCCAGCCACCGAACATTGTTTTTGAATCTTCCGGAACCAGCGGAAAAAACAAACAGATTTATTACAACCAGAGCGAACTGTCGCAAATCGCGCAAATTGACGCGGCGGGTTTGCAGGTTATGGGCATGCGATCCACCGATCGGGTGGCCAATGCGTTTGATTTTTCCATGTGGATTCCCGGCATGTTGGTGCATAACGCCCTGATGAAGCTCAACTGCTTTTGTATGGCCTTTGGGAAAGTTGACCCGCTGGAGGTCTATCGGCGGCTCAAGCAGTATGAATTTAATGTCATCATGGGTGAACCCACCTGGCTGATTCGTCTGACGGAATTGGCCGAAGAACACGGAAGTGTGCCGCTGAAGCTGCTAATCGGCGGTGCCGAAGAAATGCCGCGCGAGGCCATCGGATGGATGAACCGCGTGTGGCAAGGTGCGAAAGTTCGCATGTGCTATGGCAGCGTAGAACTCGGCGGCGGCCTAGGGTATCAACCCTGCGAGCAACCGGACATTTATCATCTCGACGATACGGACTTTTACCCGGAGGTCATTGAACCGGACACCAACGGACTTGGGGAACTGGTGTTTACAACTTTGCGCCGCACCGTGATGCCGCTGTTACGCTACCGCACGCGGGACATCACGCGACTGATTCCCGAACCATGCCCCTGCGGCCTGAAAGGTATGCGTATGACCCGCCTGCGCGGTCGCCGCGACGAATTAATTGTCGCCAGCGGGGGCAATTTATATCCGCTGATGTTTGAAAATATTCTCCGGCATGTGGAGGGGTTAACGCATGACTGGCAGGTGGTGTTCAAACTCGAGGGGTTACGGGAGATCATGGAAATTCACGTAGAGTGCCTCCGCACCGATGAGCAACAATTGCGAAGCGAGGTCCAGGCGCAGATGCGTTTGCAATATCCGGATTTGACCAAAAACCTGGATATTGGCATATTTGATATGCGTTTGATCACGCATCCGCCCGGTTTTCTCCGCCATGATCGCAAGCTCAAACGCATGGTGGATCACCGGTACGAATACACTGACCCGGCAGTAAATTCCGCCGTGCCAAACAGCAAGGAGGCCGCCCATGCCTGACAAACAGCAGCGAACGTTATTGATTGTCGGCGACAGCATCAGCCTGGGAATTGCGGAAATCCGTGGCACCGATGTAACGGGTCGCGTCCAGCGGAGCTATCTGGATATCCTCCGGCCCCAATTGCCGGATATCACATTTATTGTGGACGCGGACATTCATCGCACCACAGCCGACGCGGTGGAACTTATCGACCCCTTGCTGCGGCAGCATCATCCTGATGCGGTGCTGGTGATGCTGGGCGGCAATGATGTGGATTTGCTCTGGAAACGTTTTG
>JAJYZY010000261.1 GCA_021799715.1 Planctomycetota bacterium
TTTCCATTTCCGCTTCAATGCGGGGAAAATCTTCCTCCCGGACAGGTTCCGAGAGTTCCATATCATAGTAAAAGCCCGTCTCCACCGGCGGTCCATAAGCCAGTCGCACACTCGGGAACAACCGCGCGATGGCCTCCGCCATGACATGCGCTGTGGAATGTCGCAGCAGATATACCGCGTTGGGGTCGTCCGCTCTGGCCGTGACAATCGCCAAGGCCGCATCCTGATAAATCGGCGTTGATAAATCGGCGAGTTGTCCATCAATCAGCGCCCCGATGGCATCCCGCGCCAGTCGCTGTCCAATACCTTGTGCCACCTGCAATGGTGTTACAGAAGCGGCATCAAACTGTTTTTTTGCCCCATCGGGCAGAGTAATCGTAATCATGGCGTGGGATTATCCAACACTTTGGTCTTTTTGTCTTGTGTGTGGCCGCGAATGGCCAAATTTACCTTCGCATGCCGCGCCTCCCACCGCCTGCACGCATCTAAAATGGCATGAAGCATCATTTTCTGGACACCCGGACTGTCGATGATCGTCGCATGCGTCAACTTCTTAGTCGGAAAGCCGACATTGGCGTAACGCAAATTGATATCCGTAAGTTTGGTGCGATACATATCCTTCACTTTGGCCGGTACCCCTCGCCAGATCGGCAGCCAATCCGTATCCGGATGACTCTTATAAATATCAATGCAGCGCTCCACATTGCCGGGAATGCGCGGCGGCGTTACCGGATCGATCAACAACAGCAATTGCACCTTAATTCCGTGCCTTCCCAACGCCCGCGCTACGCGTATCTGATCATCGGCGCCCCAGGAATGGCCATACAAAATAAGTACTCCGTGCATGAGGTGCCTGCGGTAGTCCCGCAGGATGATGCGCTGAAACTGTCCCTTGCTATGGTCCGCGATTGCCGCGGCTTCAATGATATGGTTTTGGTTTAAGTATTTCGCCAGGCCGTCAATGCCAAGACTGAATACGCCGAGAAACCCCCGCATCCCGAAGGCATGACCTTCATATTGATAATCCGTATGATTACCGGTCACAACCGCGGACTGTACCGGGTCAGCCGGGCGCCCCGTCAAATCCACACATCCAGTGCTCACCAGCAGGATGACACCGATACACGCCGCGGCCATGGGGCCGGTGACATGAATGTTTGAACTATTTTTTTTCATCAGCGATGTCACCGTTTTTCCAGAATAAATCAATCTCAAGGCTGGAATGATAGAGGCAATGACCGCCTTTTGCGAGCGCACCGAACTTCAGGTTGCCCATGGCAGCAGTTTGACTTTTCGTCCGCGTGTGAGCATGATCAGCAACAATAAATCAGTCAGTCAACGCGGCGTTGGGAATAAAGCCGCAACAAAATACGATGGCAAAGCGTTTTTCGTGCAAGATGGAAGGAATTCACCCATGCCAAACGAAGATAAGCCCGCGCTGGAAATACGCGACAACACCGCCAATCCCGCACCGTTGGGGCTGCTGGCTTTCGGTATGACCACGGTGCTGCTGAATTGCGCCAACGCCGGTCTCTATGAGCTTAGCAGCATGGTGCTGGCCATGGGAATTTTCTATGGCGGCCTGGCACAGGTGATCGCCGGAGCATTGGAGTGGAAAAAGAACAATACATTCGGCCTGACCGCCTTTTTATCTTACGGCATGTTCTGGCTGTCGCTTGTGGCTCTGGTGATCATGCCGGGGATATTTCCGAAAATCACCGGCCCCAACGCCACGGCCATGGCTGTTTATCTCGGACTCTGGGGTCTGTTCACGCTGGTGATGTTCATTGGCACGCTGAAAATCAGCCGGGCATTGCAAGTGGTATTTGGCACGCTGACGCTGTTATTTGCGCTTTTGGCGGCAGCGGAGGCGACCGGGAATGCGAGCATCCATTTATTTGCCGGCTACGAAGGCATCTTCTGCGGCTTATCCGCCATGTACACCGGTCTGGCCCAGGTGCTTAACGAATTGTACGGCAATGCGATCCTGCCGCTGGGGCCGGTAAAGCGATAGCGATTCGCGACAGCCTTGCACTATTTTTTCTTCTCTTTCTTTTCTTCCTCAGAAACCTTGGCCTGGTCTTTCTTCTTTTTTCGGGCTTTCATGACATGCCGACTCTGCACGGCCATTCCCAGAATTCCCAAGCCGGCATACACCCACACTGGTCGCACACTGCGGGTCACATTCTTCAGCATTCCCGGATCGAAGCGGCGTGTGAATACCGCGACCGCCCACAGTATCATCGCCGCTCCCAACCAGGCACCGCCAATTAAGCTCACCACGCGCGGAAATAGCAAGCCCAGCAGAATGACCACCAGCAATCCCCCCGCCGCCGCCGCCATGACCTGGGTCTTTTCGGATTTATTCAGTCGCGTCGTATCGGCGGCCAGCACGCCATACTTCTGTTGAACATCCCGCACCACGCGCCGGCGCAGGCCCGAAATTGAGTGGCTTGCCGCCGGCCGGGAAGATACTCCCGTCGGCATTTTTGCCGTCGCATTGACCGGTAAACGCATTGCGATTTTTTTTGCAGTATCATGCGATTGGTTAAAC
>JAJYZY010000071.1 GCA_021799715.1 Planctomycetota bacterium
CGAAGCCATGCACTATCCCATACGCTGTTAGCATCATGCAACCATGATGTCGGGGTAAGGACGCCCCGATCCGCCGCGGAAGCCCAGCCCCAGGAGACATCCCGATAAGCAAGCACAACATTGAACCCCGACCAGCCTCAAACACCCCGCTGCAATGGACGCGGAGCGCGCCTGTTCAGCACATCATCAATACGAAAAACGCGCTCAACATCTCGCTTGTTTAAGGACTGGCCGACGCCTAAGCGTCAAGTTCGATGCGAGATGCCGTCTTAATTTTCGCCGCAATCCCATGCGGCGCGATTGGTATCAATTGCCACGAATTAAATTAGAATTCGGCCATTCTACGTCACCCCGCAAACAACCGTGATGCTTCCGCATCAGGCTATTGCCGGCACGCATCTTTAACCGACGTTGATAGCGCGGAATTGGATTATCGATGGCGTCCCTCGTTAATCAACCGTGACACCGCGGCAACTGATTGTTGGTGAGGATTACCTTGATGCGGAAGCGTCAAGTTGGATGCGAAATGGCATGTGGATTTTCGCCGCAACCCCATGCGGCACGATTGGTATCAATTGCCACGAATGAAATTAGAATTCGGCCATTCTACGCCACCCCGCGAACAACCGTGATGCTTCCGCATCAGGCTATTGTTGCCTATTCACTTCAGAGGCGCTCTTACGGTATGGCAGTTACTGATTGGTGCGCCATGGCACGACATAGAGATCGCGGAAAACATGGGCAGATAGCGGGTAAGGCGGGAATTCACGACTACAACGAAAAGCCGCCGCGTTCTTCCGCTTCCTGTGCTGTAAATCTTCATGACCAATGGAACATGAACAAGTATCACTGGCACGACCGGAAATAGCGGACCATTGGATGTGCATTGTTTACGGGTTTTATCGCGGACCAGCACCAGACCGGGCTGCACCTGTTTTTCAATATGCAATTCCATCACCGGTTTGGCGTTATCAAGTTCGCGTTGCCTGCGGAATAATTCCGCCGGGGTTTTATGAGTTTCCGCGCGCTTGGCATCCCGGTGCTTCCGCACCGCCCGCAGATTGGCAATCTCATCGGCTTGAAGCGTGATTTCATTGCCCGGCGGAAACTCGGCGCTGTTCGACTCTTGGGGGGGGCATTGGCTGCCTGTTTTTCTCGAACGGCCGATCCATGTTTTGCGACCTCGATTGGGCCGCAGGTATTTTTACTCAATTTCCCGCCGCGTTGCCGCTTCCCGGCGCGGGCGCGGGAACACTGTCCAGGCGAGAAAGCTTGCGAAACGGGAGGGGGTTCATGATAACTGTGGATATACGGTATGATATGCCACGCTTAGAATGAGGATCGCGATGATTGATGTTGTGTTATTACCCGGAATGCTCGATGAGTTGATCTTGCCGCAAAGCCAGGTGGTGGTATTTGATGTTTTACGCGCCAGCAGCACAATTGTTACGGCTTTAAGCAATGGGGCACGGGAAGTGCGGCTATATTCAGAAGTTGACGCCGTATTTAGTACCCGCGGTTCGGTTCCACCCCCGGTTCTGGCGGCGGCCGAGCGCGGATGCGTCATGGTGCCGGGATTTGATCTGGGCAATTCGCCCGCGGAATACCAGACGCATCGGGTGGGCGGAGCATCCGTGCTGTTAAGCACCACCAATGGGACGCGGGCGGTTGTCGCATCACAGGCGGCGGCGGACATTTATATTGGATCATTGCTCAACGCGCAGGCCACCGCGGAAGCGCTGCAACCCCAGTTGGATCATCTGCACACACTGCTGGTGCTTGCCGGCACGGACGGCCGAATCGCACAGGAAGATGTGATTGGTGCCGGGGCGGTTTTGTGGCATCTGCTGGGTGGAACATATCGCATTGATCTGCCTTATACCGATACCGCATGGATGGCCTATCACTGCTTTGCGTCCGTGCGCGAACGGCTGGGGGCGGCGTTGCGGCTCGGAGCGGGCGGAATCAATTTGATTGAAGGCGGCTTTGAAGACGATATCGATCTCTGTGCGCAGCTTAACAGTAAAGCCATCGCGGTGCGTGTACAGAAGCATCCGCTAAGAGCGGTGGCCGCGGGCAAACATTGATTTTTCGCGCTGCGGGAAAAATAATCCGGCTGTCCATCGGCTACGGGTATGCGGATATCCCGGCGGATATCATCCCTGCCGATGAATGGTAACCGGTTCAATTTGCCGGGCTTGAATGTTTTGCGGGCCAAGCAGCAATTCCGGAATAACTCGCTGGCGAAAGTTAAAAATTTCCAGCAGTTGCCGGCGCACCAGAAGCTGATGCCCCAGCACACCCAGAGATCCCATGGGCAGGCGATACAGCACTTCGTCAAAAATTACCGTGCCCTGATCTTCCGGCCAGAACCGATGGGTATGGACCCATTTTTCATACGGCCCGTTGAGTTGTTCATCACGAAATTGCCGCGGCGGATTGTACATGGTAATGCGCGTTTTCCAGCGAAATGGCAGGCGTAACCAGTTGATGGTGTATTCAATAAGCGTGCCGTCCCGCATGAGAATATCACCGGGCGTCCGGATGGTGAAATGCAACCAGGGCGGGGTAATGCGGGAAAGATTCCGCGCATCGGCGAAGAACGGAAAAACCTTATCCAATGGCAATGGAAGCCAGAGTTGGCAGGTTAATCGGTATTCGCGTGACATGAAGACTCCTTGGAATCTCAAGCGGGAAGCGGATCGGCAAGTACGGCCTGTGCATGATTCACTGCGGGCTTTCCATCGCCACTTTAGTAGGCAGTCCGCGGGTGTCCGCCGTGCCGCCGGGTAAAGCCGGCCGAGTTATTTTCGCACCAACCCCCGCGAGCCGGACCTGAATAATATATTGGATAAACGGGTGCACATTGTTTCTCCCATATTTTGGCGGTCCGCCTTTGGTCGAATTCCTTAGCGGTCATGGCAGCCTGGCCCAATTCGCGCCAAAGCCGTTTCCGCCCCTTGCGGTCACAAAGGTTTCTTTAGTTTTTTTCATTCAGTTGTTTTCCATCGGTTGAATACGGATTTTCCGGCAGCGCTTTTTTCACCGGGGCATCTTTCATGTGCAGCAGCATCGGCGATGCAATGGCCAGCGTGCTGTATGCGCCGGTGATCACACCGATCAGCATGGCATACGCAAAGCCGTGCACGCCCTGCCCGCCCCAGATGTACAAAATCAGCACCACTGAAAACACGGTGAAGGTTGTCCAGATGGTTCGGCCGAAGCACTGGTTGATAGAATCATTGACGAGTTTGGAGGTCAGCGGCTGCCGGGAACGGCCGCGGTTTTCCCGCACGCGGTCAAAAATCACAATCGTATCATTGACGCTGTAACCAATGATTGTCAGATATGCGGCAATCATGGTCATGTTGATCTTGAAGTTATCCACAAGCATAAAATGTCCGAACCAGGTGCGATGGATATAGACCGCCAAAACCGTTGCGGCGACAGCCACAATTGCGTCGTGCATCAAAGAGAATATGACCCCAAAGCCGTAACGCACGCCGCCGAAGCGTATCCAGACATACGCCACAATCAGCAACAGGGATACCAGTACGGACATGACGGCGTTGAGCCGTGCCTCACTGGCCACCTGGGGTGCAAAACTGGTAACGCCCGCAAGGCCGCCGGACGTGGTCAGCGCGGTGCGGACAATGCGCCATTCCGGCGCGGCCACCTGACTTTTCCATTGTGAAACCAGCCCGGAATTATCCGCCTTGTAGAGCAAACTGGGGTCCGAGGCAACGACAACCGCATCGGTCGCGGCAGGCTTTTGGCCCGGTGCCGCCGGGGCATATTGCAATGCAATAACCCGAAATGGGCGATATTGCAGAGAGGCAAAATCCGGTTCCTGGCTCATGGCGCGGATGCGCGACGCAATTTCCGCGGCACCTTGGGCCGGACTGATATGCCGCAGAAAAATCGCCACACCACCGCGGAAATCACCAATATCCACTCTGGGCAACCCCGGCCCCATATTGCTTAAGTTGGCATGGGTTATGGGGATGACCGTGCCGTCATCCAGCAAATCCTGTATATGCCGGGAGCGCACGAGCACATGCATAAATTTTAACCGGCGCGTTACCTTGATGGAGTCCGCGAATTTTGCCTCCAGGGCGTGCGTAAGCTGCTGCACTGGTGCCGTGGCCGAGGCAGCCGCCGCGGCGGAACCTTTGACCGAATTTCCCTGTGGCGGATTGACGATGCTGGTGATAATGACGAATTGGTTATGTTGTGTGCCGACGGAATAGACCGTGGCATGGCGCAGAGCTTTCAGATTGGCATCCTGCCGGCCAATCTGCTGCACGCGTTTGCGAACCGCCGCAACCGACATGTGCCGGCCGGGCCGCAATTGCAGTGTCACCTGCGTGCCGCCATTAAATTCGGTGTCATATTTTTTATTACCCCGGGCGATAAAGGTGATGATGCCGGAAATCATGATGATCGCGGAGATTACCCAGAATATCCGACGCTTTCCGATCCAGTCAAAATTGGTAACTGTGAAGACCCGCATAAACGGCCAGCGGCCTTTAAGCCAGGTAAAGGTGAACAGATCCCGGAAATATTCCTGAATGGACAGATCGTCAATTTTTCGCATGATGCCGGCCCGGATGGCGGCAATCATCAGGGTGCGCGTTACGAACAATGCCGTGAACATGTGCACGGCCAAGCCGATCAACAAAGTGATGCCGAACCCTTTAACATCTTCCGAGCCCATGAATATCAGCACGATGCTGGTTAAGGAAGTGGTTAAATTGGCATCAAAAATTGTCCAAAATACACGGTCATAACCCTGCTTAACCGCCAGCCACAGCGAGGCACCTTTATGCAGTTCTTCCCGGATTCGCTCGTTAATGAGAATATTGGCGTCCACCGCCATGCCCAGTGTCAGCACGACGCCGGCGATGCCCGGCAGCGTGAACGTCGCGTGCAGCAGCGCCATAACGCCCAGGGTCAAAAGCAAATTGAGCATCAGCGCCACATCGGCAAACAAACCGGTGATGGTGTAATAGACAAACATGAAGCCTAAAACCACGATCACCGCAATCACCGCGCTGCGCAGGCCGGCCTTGAGGTTGTCCGCGCCAAGTGTGGCTCCGATAGTCTGCACGGAAATGGGTTGCGATTGCAGCGTGGCCGGTAATGATCCGGCATTCAGTGTCTGCACCAGCAATTGTCCTTCGCGCTGGATATCCCTGGCGGGATTGCGCGCCGAGGGCATTCCCAGTGTAATTTGGCCGGAACCGGCGATGGTGCTCTGAATGGTTGGCGCGGTAATGGCTTTGCCATCCAGCAAAATGGCCATATCCCGATGAATGTTGTGGCTGGTGAGATCGCGCATGTATGCGGCACCAACCGTGTCCAAATTAAATCCCACCGCCAATTCACCGGTTTGCGGGTCGGTTTGCAGTTGGGCATTGCTGACCTGCCAGTGCGCGCGGCTGGTCCCGTGCGTCAGGGCGCGGGCGCTGTTGGTGTATAACAGAATGTAATGCTGGCCTTCGTATTGGCCGACGGTGTACAACTCACGGGATCGCATAATATCCTTACCGTCCCGCGGATCAACTTCAAACCAGGCCGTTCCCGCGGGTGTATATCCATTATGCGGCCCCTTGGTGGCCAGTTGTGCCAATGCGCGCTGGGCACCGGTGTTTTGCGGATTGACGGTAATGCGGAAATCCAGCACACCGGCCCCGCGCAACATGCGCTCAAGTTCCTGCGGACTGTCCAGACCCGCGCTGTGTTGCCGAACCTGGGCATAAGCCGCTTGAATCTGTTCGATGAGATTCCGGCGGTCGGAATGACGTTTCATCAGATCGGTCAATGCCGCCTGTGCCTGGGGATTTTTCTTGCCGTAGGTTGAGGAAAGCAGATTGGCCAGATGCTGGACATTGACATTAAACGCCAGGACTTTTTGCAGCGTATTTTGATACGCGGCGGTGGTGGAGTTCAGCAGGGCAATATCACGGGCCGGCATATTCTGCGGATCATTGGCGTAGGCGGCGGCAACTTTCCGGGCGGCGGCCAGGGCGTCATAGCGCGTTGCCAGTTTTTCCAGCAGCGCCAAACGCGAGGGATTCCCCTGTGCTAGAATTTTAATTTGAGCCTGGCGTTGCGGGCCGGTTAAGGCCATGGCCGCGCCAATTTGCGACGGCATGATGTTTTCCGCCAGGAGCTTATCAACGAGTTTCTGATAATGGCTTTGTGCCTGCCGCGATGCGGCACTGGCCAGCGGCATTTGAATTTCAATGCGTTCACCGGCCAGAACCCGCCATACCAGATTGTGCACATTTCCCGGATCCACGCGGCGGCGCAGCACGGAAATAACCTGTTGGGCAAGAATATTGGGATCGCCCTTATACCCCGGTGGAACATTGAGCTGATAGATCAGATCCGTTCCACCGGATAGATCAATTCCGCCCTTCAAGCCATTGGAAAATATGCAGAACAGCGCCAGGGCAATGGCACCGAAGATCAGAATAAACCGGGAAAGCAGATTGGATTTCATTTTGTTTCCAGAATTCTCCGGCCGCCGCGGCGGCCCGCCATTGTGTACCCCCCGGCACTACCGGGCTATAGCCAGAAATCGCTTAGTTCTTGTCCGGAGCCGTCTCCGGTTCATCCAGGACTTTGATAATTGCTGATTTGGTATAACGCTCTTTGATATTGTTGGCCTCATCAACTTTCAATACAACTTCGTCGTCGCGCACTTCAACAACCGAAGCAATCAGACCTCCCGCCGTGACCACCCGCACGCCGCGCTTTAACGCATTGTACATCTGATCGCGCTTCTTCTGCTCGCGTTTGCGGCCTGAACTCATGAAGAAAAATACGACGATAAGCATCAATGCCAACGGCGCAAAACTCATGATCTCACTGGTCAGCGTTTCCTGTGGTTGGGCCGGCTGACTGGCGGCAGCCGGCGCGGCACCGGCAGCCGGTGTAGCAACGGCATTGGCGGCGGCATTTTGCGCGGTCGCCCCGGCGGTTGGAGCCGCAGTCGGCGCGGGTGTGGCTGCGGCGGGTGCGGCCGTGGCCGCGGTTCCGGATACCGGCTTGGCGGTGGCAATGGTCGGCGGCGCTGCGGCCGCAGCCATCGATGGCGCGCCAATAACAGCGCAAGAGATACAAAGACCACCTAACACAATCCATGATTTCATGGAAAAACTCCAAAAGGGACAAGAAAGAATAAACCGGGAATCAGTTGATTTATAGGGTTGAGGTTTTCTCATTTACCGTTTCATTTTGCTCACGCCGCTTCCTGATAAATATCCAAATTCAACTGAATTCCAACAACAATAAACTTTCGCATGTTCGGGCATACTTCCGCACAAATCTTCTGTACGCGGCCCAAGCCACTGATACCCGCAATATTCCAACGGGATAAACCCGTCGGCTCGCTTTTACGTTCCAACTCAACGCCTGGATTCCAGGTTCTGCTCATGCTCCGCAGCGCCCGGCGCAACGAGCATAGACCCGTGATTGTCGCGTATTGCCTGACGAATGTCCAGCATCCAGCGCTGGAAGAATCGAAGGTTGTGCAACGAGATCAACGTAGGCCCCAGCATTTCCCCAACCGCGAATAAGTGCCGCAGGTAACCACGCGAGAACTGCCGACAACAAATGCAGTCGCATGATGCGTCCAACGGACGGTTATCGCGAATGTATTGGCTGTTTCGCAGGCGGAGCGGCCCAGCCGAAGTAAATGCCAAAGCATTGCGGCCATTACGCGTCGGCAGAACACAGTCGAACATATCCACACCCCGTTTAACCGCTTCCAATATATCCACCGGATAACCAACGCCCATGAGATAACGGGGGCGATCATCCGGCAAAAGCGGCGCGGCATGGTCAATGGTGGAAATCATCCGATCATGCCCCTCCCCCACCGCCAGACCACCCAGGGCATAACCGTCAAAATCCATGGCAATCAACGCCTCGGCACACCGTTGGCGCTCACTCGGATTGGTTCCCCCCTGCACGATGCCGAACAAGGCCTGCCGGCGATCCGTATCACGTTTTTCATGTTCCTCCCGACATATTGCAGCCCAACGAATGGTGCGGTCCATGGCCTCCGAGAGGCGTTGCGGCGGGCAGTCTGCGGGTGGGCAGTCATCAAAGGCCATGGCAATATCCGCACCCAGCTCATACTGAATGTTCATGGACTCCACGGGCCCCAGGCGAATGGTCGATCCGTCAATATGTGATTTAAATACGACATGATCGCGATCAAATTGCCGCAAGTCCGAGAGGGAAAAAACCTGAAATCCCCCGGAATCCGTCAGCATCGGCCCGTTAAAGCCCGAAAATTTCTGCAGACCGCCCAAATCGCGCACCACTTCCGATCCCGGCCGCAGCATGAGATGATACGTATTGCCGAGAATAATCTGGCAACCGGCCTGATGGAGCATATCGGGTGTGAGGCCTTTGACCGTTCCACGGGTGCCAACGGCCATGAACGCCGGTGTGTCAAAACTGCCATGCGGCGTGTGGACACGGCCCAAACGGGCGTGGGAGGAAGAATCTCGGGCAATAATTTCAAATTTCAGCGTCATGGTGGCAGAGTATAACGGCAATGCAAATTAATGGTAAATAATATTGCCTTTACGCTGCGGCGCTGCTAAACTTTCGGTTGCCCTCAGCGCATTGGTTGCATATTGGGCCGGAGTTTTCTGCACTTATTTTTCCGAAATGGATGGTTTTTTATGTCAATAATAGAGGTTGCCCAGAAAGCCGGCGTATCGCCATCAACCGTTTCGCGCGTCATGAATGACCACCCGCGTGTGGCGCAGGAAACCGCCCGGGCCGTGCGGAAAGTTATGGCCGAACTGGGATATGTGCCATCGGATAACCGGCCCGGCCCCAAACCGCTTAATCGCATTGCGCCGGCCAAACCCACGGTGGCTTTTATCATTTTCGGCGCTACGCACCATGGCAACACGCCGGGCTTTGAGCAACTGGTTCGCGGCGTATCGGAAGCGGTAAACAAAACATCCATGGGGCTGGCGATATTCCATCACCAGGATCCCACGCGCCCGCCGGATCGTCTTCTGGATACGCCGGTACACGGACTGTTGCTGCATGGTGAAATTCCCAGTGCCGAGGTGCAGGCAAAACTCGGTAAAATTCCGGCATTATGGCTGATGGGCAATCATCAGCGCCCAACCTGGGGTGATCAGGTCATGCCCAATCATTATGAAGTTGGCAGCCTCGCGGCGGAACACCTGCATTCCCAGGGCCATTCGCATCTGGTGTTCATGAATATGGATTCCCAACATTGGCCGTTCCGGCTTTATTATCAGGCTTTTGCGGCCGCAGCCGAACAACTTGGTGCCTCGGTTGCCCGTGTGGACGACGTTATCAAGCCGAGTTCAGATTATTGGTTCAAGTATGATCAATCGACCATTGAAGGGATCGTGGAACGCTACCTGGCGCTGAATCCGCGTCCGACGGGAATTATGATTGCCGATGATATGCAGGCCGCGATGATTCAGCCGGTATTGCAGCGCAAAGGCGTGAAGATCGGCCCCGGGGAAGTAGAGATTGTTTCCGTAAACAATGAGCAGCCTTATCTTATTGGATTGAATCCACGCCCCACGGTCGTTGACATTCGCGCCAGCGCCATCGGCCAGCGGGGCGTGGCGCAAATTCGCTGGCGCATCAAGCACCCGGAAGTCACGGATCGGATCATGATGCTGGTACAACCGGAACTCGTGCCGGCGGCGGCACGCTGAACAATCAGCCATGCACGATTGTCTGCCGGCGAGCTTTATCCTGTTTGATAAGTTCCAGGAGTTTGGGAAGGTGCTTGTGCATTTCCCGAGCGGTGGCGGAATCGGGATAGGCATCAAGCACGCGCTGGGCAATGGCCAGTGCTTCTTCATGCCGCTGCCGCTTGATCAGGTCGGCGTATTGCGTTTCCAACTCATGGCGGGTCTGAATTTCCGCATTTTGCCGCAATGTTACCAGATCCCCGCGGATTTTTTCCGCGAGCTTATCCTCCGGATAGCGTTCGAGTATCTGCTGGGCCAGAGCGCACGCGCGAATCCATTGCCGATGATCCACCGCATCTTTATAGTCCGTCAACAGCATGGTCAAGCCATCGCGATGCCACTCCTGATATTCGTGGCGGGCCTGCTGAAGCAATTCCCGCACAGCCGGTTCATCGGGATAACGGGCCTCCAGCGCGTCGACCATTTGCTGCGCCTGATCCCAGGCGTTGATGGCCATGAGATGGTGTAATTTATCCCGCGCTTCACCGAGATCATGCGCTATTTTTTCCTGATGTTTTTCGGTCAGTTCACGGCTCAAAACATCGTAGAGCGAATCGCCCGGAAAATTTTCCCGGATTTTTTCGATCAGGTTTTGGGCGGTTCTCCATTGTTGGGCGGCAATCGCGGCATGAACTTCCGCCGCCACAGTGGCCTTTCGCTTTTCCAGTAATCCGGCGGCCCATTGCTGCCGCTGCTGGTCGCTTAACAAGGCGGCATCACGGAGTTGTGTCAGCAATTCCAGAATCTGCCCGGACGCATCCGGATTCAGAGCTGGTGTTGCGGCAGGGTCGGCGGTCTGTTGCCGTTGGGGTTGCAAATCAGCCGCGGGTGCCGCAGATGCGGAAATGATCTGATCTACCGCCGTGCGCAGATGCAGCAGGTGCCGTTCGGCATTGGCGGCACTGTGCAAATGCTGCTCCATGCCGCGGGCCAAAAAGCGGGAATATTTAAGTTCCAGCAACTGTCCACGAATAATCACGGCCAAGCCGATATAAATCAGTACGGCAATCAACGCTCCGCCCAAAATCGAAAGTGGCACGATCAACGCGATCGGTCCGGGAACGTTGCTGTGCCTGGCTTGGGCAAAGAGCACCAGCGCGACGATGATGGCCGCACCAAGAATAATCCACGCCAGCAAAAGTAGCAGTATGCGTGTGACCACCATGCCGGTGGTGGATTCTTTGGCATCATACAAAGGGTTGGTGTTGGTGTTGGCATTGGCATTGGCAGCGGGCGGGGAAGGCATTTCCTGCGGCATGTGAACCTCCGGCAACGATGGTGGATTGTAGTTGGATTTCGAGCCATTGCCAAGAATTCCTTCTGGATTTTCCCTCATCGCGCGGGATTGCAACAGGCCGCGGGGTCTTGACAATCGCCGCCAAGGATTCTACTATTTCCCTTGACAATTGAATAAGGCTCTTATCAAGAGTGCCTGAGGGACGGGCCCGTTGACGGCACAGCAACCCATCTTCACGCCTTTTATGGTGTAAGAAGCGGGTGCTAATTCCCTCCCGCTCGTTGGATTTTCCGGCGAACTTGGGGATAGATAAGCGGATCAGCGTCCTTTTGGTATTTCGCGCGGCCTCTTATCAGGAATCAGCACCCTCAACCGGTGCATCCTGATACGAGGCCGCTTTATTTTCCGGCTGCAATCACCAGAATAGTCATGGTTCCGCCGGGCGGAGGTTGTAAATGTCTTATGTGCTTGGGCTGAAATGCCGCGAATGCGGGGAAAAATACCCGCAAAAAGGCGTACATGTGTGCGAAGTTTGTTTTGGACCACTGGAGGTTCAATATGATTATGCCACCATGCGCGGCAAAGTGACGCGGGAATCCATTGAGAGCCAACCGCACAATTTATGGCGCTACCGCGATTTGCTGCCCATAGACGGCCAGCCCAGGGCGGGGTTGCATTCCGGATGGACGCCTTTGCGGCGGGCGCACAACCTGGAAAAAGTTCTGGGAGTTAAACAATTATACATTAAAGATGACTCCGCAAATTATCCCACATGGAGCTATAAAGAACGCGTGGTTTCGGTGGCGATCACCAAGGCTATTGAATTGGGTTACGACACCGTGGGTTGCGCCAGCACGGGCAATTTGGCCAACAGCGTGGCGGCCCATGCGGCGGTGGCGGGGTTGAAGGCATTTGTCATGATCCCGCATGATCTGGAACAGGGAAAAGTATTGGGATCATTGATTTTTGGCCCCACAATGGTGCGCATACAGGGCAATTATGATGATGTGAATCGCTTGTGTTCCGAAATTGCCGATAAATACAAATGGGCGATTGTCAACGTCAATCTGCGGCCATTTTACACCGAAGGGGCCAAGACCTTTGGCTTCGAGGTGGCCGAACAATTGGGGTGGCAACTACCCAAACATACGGTTTGCCCGACGGCGGGCGGGACCATTTTACCGAAAATTTACAAAGCGTATCAGGAATTCATTGATCTGGGCCTGGTGGCGGATAACCATCCGAAGATATATTCCGCCCAGGCGGCGGGATGCAACCCGGTAGTGGAAGCGATTCGCGCCGGACACGATCTGATCAAGCCGCAGAAGCCCAAAACCATTGCCAAGAGCATTGCCATAGGAAATCCAGCGGATGGCTTTTATGTGGCACAGGCGGTAAAGCAATCCGGTGGATGGGGTGAAGACGCCACGGATGAGGAAATTGTCGAGGCTATTAAACTCCTCGCCCGCACGGAAGGCACGTGGACAGAACCCGCGGGCGGGACAACACTGGCGGCCACGATCAAATTAATTAAAAGTGGACGCATTCCGCGGGATGAAAG
>JAJYZY010000262.1 GCA_021799715.1 Planctomycetota bacterium
GGCCTTACCAGGCGCGACGGGCGCGGTGGCTGGGGAGCTTGATTTTTCGTGGCCCGTATCGCCGGCAATAAAGTCCATGTCACTGCTGGCGTCCTGAACCACCAGTGTCAATTTGCCATTAAGATTAACATTGACCTCCAGCGGCTTGGGCTGGCTGATGACAACATCGTTGTGTGTTTGCAGGCAGCCGCCAAGCCCCGCCAGACCCGCCAGGGCCGCAACATATAAAACAAATCGTAGGGGATTCATGGAGCATCTCCTTGCAATCATCTGTCGGCACGCGCCGCCGATTGCAGTATTTTAACATGATTTCGCCCAAGAGTCTGTCTGGCAAGTCGATCTGGAGAGCTGCGGGTGTGGCAATTTTTCCGGGCATCCCTGGGACCGCGGGTGTCCTCACCCGCTTTTGCTTTGTGGAGACCAAGACTCAGCCCTGAATTTAGGCCTCCATTAGCAAATTTCTGCCCTTGCCCGGAAAAATTGCCACGCCCAGAGCTGCGGCGTGGCGGCGACCGGAACCGTGCTGCCGCCGCCCGCACGTGCCGACGATGCCAAAAGCCTATCGCGTTTTTGCCGCTTGCGAAAATCGTTGGATAATCGCGACCAGCCTTTGAGCCGTCAGATGTACCACCGGAATTACCAGATGCACAGTCTTGAGATCCCGCGCGCGGAAAATCATGGTTTTCCCGTCAATGACCACCTTTCGGGCCTTGAGGTGCATGGGGTTGCCCCGGCCGCGGACAAAATCCATCGTGAATGTCATGCCTGATTTTGTCATCCGCACGTTCACATCCTCTTTGGTAAATGGATAATCGTGAAGATCATCAGCCATCGCCGCCGCCAGCGCTTGACCGTAACTACCCGCCAGAACGCTCCGCAGCAGAGGAATCTGATGCAATTGTAAAAATCCCCCTGTTTTTCCAACAAGTTGAATGTCGCCGGTGATCACGCCATTGGCACCGCAGATCAATGTGGCGTGGATATCCCCCCGCCCCACAATGTTCACCCGCCCCGGCACCATAAGCGCGAATATTTGTTGCTGTCGCACGTTGGGAAGTAATATTACCCCGGTGCCGCGGTGTGAGGCGAAGCTATATGTTCCGGAAGCTATCACCGGGGATTTCTTCCATAGCGCTTTATCCAGCGAAACGGCCAGCGTCTTGTGCAACAATGACCAAGTTGCGATTCCATGGGTAATGTTAATAGATTTGATGCGTAACGATTCAAACGCCGCTTGCGCGTGCTTGACGTGGATGTGGACATCTCCCTTGGTGTCGTGCCAGAAATTCAGATGCCCCGTCGCCACGAAGGCTCGGGCGGAAAACGCGCTTGACTTGCCCGCCGGCCAGGCCAGGGTAGAAGCGGCAACATGAAAGTGTCCCAACGCTGATAAAATGAATTCTTTCCCACGGGTGTGAACCGTACCGGTAAAGCGGAGGTTCCCGCCCGTGACGCTGGTTGGTTTGCCGCCAATTATCAGAGGTCGGGCCGGCACAACCATCGGTTCAGGTGCCGCACTGGCTGACGGAAACAATGGCGGAACCGGAATAATCCATGACGCGAACAACACCGCTCCGATGAGCCTTCCGCGGGACAAAGAGAATAATTTCACGCATCGCAATTGCTGGATGAACATCCTTGAGATCATACCGCAATGTCACCAAGATGCGGATCACAGAGCACAAATACAACGAGTTTCGCCGCCAGCGTCCGAGATGCCGTATTAAAACTCTCGTAATTCCGCCTGCCCGACGGGCCGTGAATGGCTAACTAAATCCTGACTTCGGGTGGCGCAGCCTTGACTTGGCGGTTGTGGGGTTTATCATCATTGATATGAAATTTTCATGGATCAGCTATCGTTGGGTTATACCGGTTTGTCTGGCAGTGTGTCTGACGGCTCCGGCGGTCAGTTTCGCGCAGGTGGCGCGCAAGGACATCAGCTCGGCCATTCCGCTGATGACCACCAAACGCAGCGATATTCCGGTTTATCTCATTGCGTTTATTGCCTTTGCCGGCGTGGTGGCGGTCGCCATGCGCAGCGCCAATCGCGGCAAACGTCGCGGCGGGCGGGATGCCTGAGCATCGGAAATATACAGCGCAGTGCTGGCAAAAAAAGTTCAGTCCTTAACAGGAGACATACCATGAACGGAAAAAAACTCCTCATCATCGGCCTGCTGGGCGTAAATGCGGTGTTGGGTGTCGGCGTGCTGGCCCGTGTGGGCTGGTCATCGGCAACGGCCCGGGCGCAGGTGGCCCGTGGCGGCCATTATCTGATCGTCTCTGGTGGTGATCAGATGAATGGAATTGTGTATGTCTACAATCAGGACACCGGCATTCTTACCGCCAAAATTACGCCCGCCAATAACCTCCCAGGAACCCATTGGCTGGCCCCCTACAACGTCAGCGCCGATCTTAAACGTGCGCGGCTGCGGATGCGCTAAGACCGAAGAACATAATTCCGGTTTCCCGCATCAGGAAACATTTTGTAAGACCATAACATTTGCGGAGTAATAAAATG
>JAJYZY010000002.1 GCA_021799715.1 Planctomycetota bacterium
GAAAAAATGGAATTGCATCAGCTACACGGTAAGACTTTCAGCGAACGCTCGCGGCAAGGCGAATGCCCATGCTGCTTTTTCTGATCGATATATCCGCGGATTTTATCATGGCCGGACGCCGCACATCATGCAATACAGCCATTTTCGTAACTTCATTTCCTGAATAGCGCGATATGCTCATCAATGCAGAGGGGAATATTCCAAGCAAAATCACCAGGGCCGCGGCAATGGCGGCGGAAAATTGGATGGTACCGGGGCGGCGGACATTAAACGGCGTCCACGGATCGCGCAGGTACATGGACGTAATAATGCTTAAATAGTACGCCGCCGCGATGGCGGCATTGATCATCACGATCACCGCCAAAATGCCGTGGCCACTGGAGAAGGCGGCTTCGACAATGAACAGCTTGCCCAGAAAACCCACCGTAAACGGCATGCCGATCAGGCTTAACATGCACACAGCCATGCAGGCTGCAGCCAGTGGATGCTCCGCGGCGACGCCCGCGATATCATCAAGATCTTCCGCGGCGTCCAGTTTGCCCTGCAGATAAACCAGAACGGCAAAAGCGCCCACGGTCATGATGCTGTATGCACCGAGGTAGAAAAGCATGGCGCTGACGCCATTGGTGGCGCTTTGGCTTATCAGCAGCGGGCCAGCGACCAGGCCGACAAGCATGTAACCCGAATGGGAGATGGAACTGTACGCCAACATGCGTTTAATATTGCGTTGCAGCAATGCCAGAACATTTCCTATCGTCATGCTCAATACGGCCATAACCATCAACAGGTCGGGAACCGCCCGAGCCGCACCGTGTGAAAGCTTCCATCCGGTAAGATTGAAAATCAGGATCAGGGCGATAAATCCCGCCGCCTTGGGCGCAAAGGATAAAAACGCCGTAACCGGTGTTGCGGTGCCCTGATAAACATCGGGGGCATAGTAATGAAGGGGCACCGCCGCGATTTTATAGGCAATACCAATAACCACCGTCAGCAAACCGATAATGACCACATAGGGCAATTGCGGACTGGCGGCAAAGGCGGCGGAAATTTTATCAAAGTCCGTGCTGCCGGAAAAGCCGTAAAGATAGCTGAATCCAAATAGATAAATGGCAGCGGATAACGATCCGAGGAAGAAATATTTTATGCCGGCTTCCTGTGCCGCGGGATTGCCCCGCCCCGTGGCCACCATGATGTAGGTGGGAATGGAGACCAATTCCAATGCGATAAACAGCCATATCAAATTATCCACTTTGGCCATCATGCTGACCCCGGCCAGGGAGACCAGCATCATGGCAAAATATTCTCCACGAAAATTCTGATCCGATTTCGCCGGATCCAGGGCAAAGGGCATGTCCCATGACAACAGCACCAGCAGGATGCCGACGCCCGACGCCAGAAGCGTATCATACGTGCAGAAGCTCGCCAGCGACCAGGCTGGGCCGGCATCCACCGCTCCGATACGCCAACCGGCGATAAAAGCCAGAATCAGGCTGATCAGTGAAATCCATTGGGCGCTTCGGCGCACCGCGTCGGATTTTGCCACGCCCACCAGAGTTACAATACATGCCGCGATAATCATAATGATTTCGGGACAAAGATGATTCAGCGGGATATTCACGTACAATGCCTCTTTGAATTCAAAATATTATTTTGCCAATCGGGCCGGCAAGCGCAAAGCAACAGCCGCATTGGAACCGCCGGTGTAAGGTGCTGCGGCCGCAAAGATTCCGGAGCCGGGTGCCAAACCGGTTAAGCGACCGTCCGAATCTGCGGGGGTCGCAAGCGCCATGTTTGATGCCGCATTCTCCTGAACGGCGGCCAAAACCTGATGGCGGATTTTCCCAATTGCCGGCTGGAGCGAATGCAGCACCGGTGATGGATACAAACCCAGGATCAACACCGCCAGCGCCAGGGGAGAAAGCACCAGCCATTCACGCAGTGACAAATCTTTCGTCGCCGGGCGCTCATGGGTCTGTTGCGCATCATGACTTGCGTCAGAATCCGAATTCGTTTCCACCAGCGGCCCAAAAATGACATGGGCAACCCAGTACAGCATATACAGTGCACCCAGGATCATGCCCAGCGCGGCCGGTATGGCATACGCCGGCCCAAGATACCCGCCATGACCGGAGCTGCTGCTGACATACGTACCGACCAGGGAGATTATTTCCGAAATAAAACCCACCAATCCCGGCAGCGCAGCGGTACCCATGAAAAAGAATACCGCAAAAAATCCCAGCACCGGGAGCCGACGGGCCAATCCAGATATTTCCAGCAAGTTACGCGTGTGATAGCGCCGATAAATCATTCCCATGACCATCAACAGGGCCGCCGCCAAAAGGCCGGAACTGATCATCACCAGTACGCATCCGGTCAACCCCGTCATGGTCAGGGCCAGCAACGCCAAAATGCACAACCCAAGGTGGCTGATAACACTGTAGGCGATAAGCTTTTTCATATCGCGCTGCACCCAACTGATCAGCCCGCCATAAAGAATCGAAATCACGCACAAGACCGCCAACCACGGGGTAAACCGCACCGCGGCCAGCGGCAGCATGGGAATGGCAAATCGCAACAGGCCATAAGCGCCCAGTTTCACCAGGGCAATCATGACAGATCCGGGCGTTGGTGATTCGGTAATGGCCAGGGGCATCCAGGTGTGCACCGGGAAAAGGGGAACTTTAATGGCAAAGCCAATCAACAGTCCCAAAAACACAATTCCCTGTTGCGTCGGACTTAACGATTGGCCCGCCCTGTACAAGTCCGCCAAAGCAAATGAAAACGTCCCAAACGTCTCCTGATGCACCAATGCCAGGTATATCAGGCTCGCCAGCAGCAGCACCGAACCGGCGAATGCGTATAGGAAAAACTTCACCGCCGCTTTACGTCGGTCGGAATGGCCCCAGATTCCCAGAATAAAGAAAGTGGGAATCAAGCTGAATTCAAAGAATAGATAAAACAACAGGACATCATGGCTGATAAAGACACCGATCATACAGGCGTAGCTGACCAGCATCCAGGCGAAAAACTCATTTTGGCGGTGCTGAATCTTACCGACCGCATCCAGAATGGCCGCCGGCGTTACCAGCAGCGTGAGCATCAGCAACCACAGGCTGATGCCATCGACACCGAAGGAAAAATCAACATGAAATTGCGGCAACCACGGGTAGAAAAATTGCTGCTGCCATACGCCGCCCTGGGAATAATTGAACCGTGTCAGAAGGACAATGCCCATCAAGGCGGGGATCAGCGCAAAGCAGAAAGCCAAAATCCCCAAACCCTGGCCACGATTGCCGGTGGTTCCCGGCTTAATCATGAAGATCAAAGCCGCTCCGATCAGCGGAATGGCCAGCATCATCGGCAAGATTAAATGCGTTTGTGTCATAACGTTTCAGTTCCGAGTTTTTCCTGTCCGGATGGCGAACTTCGCCCCGGATCATCTAAGCAGATACAACACGCCGAGAATCACCAAGGCCAGGCCGCTGACCATGCCGATAGCATAATAACGCAGCCGCCCGCTCTGCGTGGGCTTGAGAACCCAGCCGACAAGCTGGGGAACATATCCAAAAAAGTTTACCACGATCCCGTCAACAACGTGGTCGACTCCATATAAAGCACGGCCAAAATACCACAGCGGCATGACAATGCAGTAATGATAAATTTCGTCAATGTACCACTTGTTTTCCAGAAATGTCACCAGCGGGCGCAAGGCTGATTTAACCACCTCGGCGGCATGACGATTGATCAGATGAAAATACAAGGCGATTAATATGCCAATGACCGCCAGAATACCTCCCAGCGTCATTCCCAGTGCCGGACTTAAGCGATCCACAGCGGCCACCGGCAGGTATAAACCACCCGGCGGCGTTGGCACATAATGTATGCCCGCATTCATGGGTACACGCGCGAGAAAACTGTGTATCCAGCCTTGACCACCATGGCCGCCAAATACCCCCAGCCAGCCTACCAGCGTGGCACCAATGGCCAAAATAACCAGCGGCCCCCACATCGTAATCGGTCCGTCAAACGACGTATTACGCGGATGATCCGGCCCACCGTGGGTATCATGAGCATCGTGGCCTGATTCTGATTCACCGTGTCCATCGTGGGCATGATGGCCGGCGTCAGCGGGCAGCGTAAAGGCACTTGGTTCATGCAGGCCGGCGGTTTGAGGCAGTATCAGATCACCCATAAATACGCGGAAGAATGCCCGGAACGTGTAGTACGCCGTAATAAGGGCAGTTAACAGGCCAATCGCCGCCAGCCATGGGCCGGCACTCCATGTGGAATTGATGGCGGCGGACAGGATTTCATCTTTACTGAAAAAGCCCGCCCATCCGGGAAATCCGGCCAGCGACAAGGCACCAACCAGCAGACAAATGGTTGTAATGGGCATCCGTTTCCGCAGGCCGGACATTTTGCGGATATCCAATTCGCCGCCCATTGCGTGCATAACTGAGCCACTGGAAAGAAACAGCAACGCTTTGAAAAACGCATGGGTAAAGACATGAAATACAGCGGCTGAACCGGCCGCCACACCCAAACCCATAAACATATATCCCAACTGCGATACGGTGGAATATGCCCAAATGCGTTTCAGGTCATATTGGCACATGGCAATGGTGGCGGCCATAAAGGCGGTAAATGTGCCGATAATCCCCACCAGATGCAACACGCGCAAATCGTGCATGAATATGGGCATGCACCGGGCGATAAGATATACACCGGCGGTGACCATTGTGGCGGCGTGAATCAACGCGGATACCGGCGTGGGGCCTTCCATGGCATCCGGCAACCACACGTGCAGCGGAAATTGCGCTGATTTGGCAAACGCTCCGAGCATCAACAGCAATGGAATCCAGAACATCATGGTCGAATGCGCCGCACGGAAACTCGCGCTTTGCAATGGGCCATAAAACACATCGGCAAAATTTAACGAGTGAAATGTCAAATAGATCATGAATATGGCGATGGCAAAACAGGTATCACCAATGCGATTAACGATAAACGCTTTCGTGGCCGCATCACGGGCTGAGCGTTTGGGATAGTAATATCCCACCAGCAGATAACTGGCCAACCCCACGCCTTCCCATCCCAAATACACCAGCAGAAAATTATTCGCCAGTACCAGAATGGTCATCGCCGTAACAAACATGCTCAGATACGCGAAAAAGCGGAAATAGCCGTAGTCACCGTCCATGTAACCGCTGGAGTAGATAAATATCAACAGCGATATTCCGGTCACAAAGCAGACAAACAGCACCGACAGCGGATCAAGATACACGCCGAACGGTATGCTGAATCCGCCAGCACTGAACCAGGTGGTGAATTTCATCTGCAGAAATTCCGGGTTTAAGGCACCAATTTGATTGGCCTGCGCCGTGGTAACGTGAAACAACGCGGCCTTGATTCCATTAAATTGGCCTACATCAAAAATCAGCAACAGCAGCAAGGCCAGGAAAAAGGAGCAGGCAATCCCGATAATTGCCGGAACATGGGCGCGGCCTTTAAGGACCTTACCACCAAATACGGCGATAATGACCATTGCGGCCAGCGGGAACAGGGGAATAAGGCCGGCAAATACTTCCGCCCGCTGGTCCAGTGTTAGCTGTTGGATTAATTGGAACACTTCAAACTCCGGAATATCCCTCGATTGATGGAATCGCGGTTAAACAACCGGATTCCGGGGAATATGCAAAGGCATCCTACCCCTGCATATCAGACCACGCATCCACATTGAGCGTCTGCCGCTGGCGGAACAACATAACCACCAGGCCCAGCGCTAACGATGCTTCCGCCGCCGCCACGGTCAACAGGAAAATAACAAACGATTGTCCGTCCGCATTATGAAAATAACGGCTGAAAGCAATGAGATTGATCGCGACGCCTTGAAACATGATTTCCGTGGAAAGGAAAATCATGATCATATTGCGGCGCGCCATAAAACCGACCAGGCCAATGGCAAACAGCACGGCCCCCAGGGCGAGGTACCGCAATAACACCGGATCGGAAAAAGAACTGGCAGCATGTGTCATCATCATGATCTTTCACCCGGTTATTCCGCCGGCATTTCTCCAAGGCCCAACATGTGTGTTTGTGGGGCATTCTTACGGGCAATCACCACTGCGCCTACCAGCGAAATGGTCATTAACACACCCGCCAGTTCAAGGGGCAGGGTATATCGCGAATACAAATTCTTACCCAAAGCAGCCAATGATCTCCAATGCGCCGCATGCGCTGTGGACACCGATGCGCTTGCGGCGATAAAACCGTGCGGCGCGTGTGTGAAAAGCGTCTCCAGAACCGTACCAAGCAGCAAGAAACTCACCAGAACCGCAATGAGCGGATCGGCGCTGATGCGGTCATAGTCCACGGCGGTCGCCGCCACGCCGGAAGGGCTGGCCAACATAATGACGAACACGTAGGTCACTAAAATAGCCCCGGCATAAATGATTATCAGGACAACGGCAATAAATTCCGCCATTAACAGCACCAATAACCCGGCGATCGCCAAGGTCATGATCACAAAATAAAGTGCTGAATACAGCGGCTTGGGATGACACACCACACCCACCGCTGAAGCGACGGTGATCAAAGCAAAGGCGTAGAAAAATATCCCCGGACCAGCGGCATGTTGGGCGGGAAATTCAACGCTTGCCCAGTGTGTGAGATAACTAAGACCGGTGGCCAAAGCCAGCACGCCTATCAGTGCACCCAGCTTGACCAGCCAACCTTGTCCGCGGGGCATCATCAAATACAATGCAATTGCGCCACACGCGGTTGCAATAATCAGCGGGTAATCCATATTTCCCAACCCGATGTAATCAACATCACCAATCCACCGCCCATGCCGCCAGTTTTGCTTCTGGTTATGCATGGCTTGCCGCGGCACGTCCCGGCGGCCCGGCACGACAACAATTGCCGCGCCGTCCGCGAAGCACAGAATTATGGCGCTGTAACCGGGAATTGCAAGTTATCCGACATCCGAAAACACAATTTTCCCCGATTTTCGATAACAAAGGCTGAAAAATAGTTCCCTAAATCCGCTTTTTGCCCGGCCTAAGTCGAATTTTGGATCAATTGAAAATCCGATTCCGGAGTACCCATCAAGACGGTTAACGCTTGAATCGGCACTTCGGTCCATTCATGGGCAAATATTATTTCTGGGGTTTCAACAAATTTTGAACGGCCGAAACCAGAGCCGAACGCGGTTGAAAGCTCCAAACCGGACTATTTGACGCATGGCCCGCTTCAACCAACTCCGCGCGCCATTGCGTTTGGGCAATTTTCGAAGCGTTGGCTTTTCCTTTTGCCGCAACGGCCGACTTATGGGGCATGGTCACATCCCAAAGCGTCAAGACATCATGTACCGGAACAAATTGGATTTTTGCCGGCTTCATCCCCGCTTTTATCTGCTTGGCGGATGCGGACGATTCAATCGGCCGCAGAACCGTGACATCAACGGTTATGGGAGGAACGGCGGAAACCGACCGCGCATTGATAAACCATTTTTTCGCCTTCATTGGCTTCCATGCCGATAACAAGCTATCAATGGATTCCACAGAGGATGTGTTGGCACTGATCCATTTTTCAGCGACGTGCTTGAGAATAACAGTTTGTCCACCCCGGCGGATGGCCACACGCTGAATCTTTACATTGGAGAGGTCTACCACCGTCGTGCTTCGCAACTGCGTAAGTTTTGGTGATAAGGGTTTGAGAGCTGCGGGGGAAACAAGGTAAACACTGGGCCATTGTGAGATTTTGACCGGGATAAGGCCTGACTTTTGCGATTTACCAATCGCAATCCGAATGGGGTGGATATGGCCGGCCAGCGTGATAGTCCAATGACAAACCGGCGCGCTCAACCCCAATGCCGCCAAATTCATTTGCCCGTCTAAAAAGCTTTTGGCCTTGACCGAACGAAGGTCGGCCAGCAACGTGGTAACGGCAGCACTGGAGGCCGCTTGGCGCGGCGCGTTTGATGCCAGAAGCATCCATTTTTGATTCTTTTTTAGAATTTTAAGCTCCGTTGGAGTGTTGGCGGTGACCCCCGTTGCGCGTGCGATGGCAATGGCAGCAGCCTTGGTTGGCACATCCGCCGCTACGAGATGATGATCGCGCCACATATTAAAAGTTGCATTTAATTGTTTAAACGACGCATATCGCACGACGCTTACGCCATGGTTATAACTGCTTTGGGCATATAAAAATTTGCCGGTTAAATCAGTTTTTATACCAAATTGAATCACCAACGGTGCCGGTGCCTTGAGCGCCTTGGCGGGAGGAAGTTTCTCTTTTGCCCCGGCAGTGACCGGTGGATGCGGTGCCTTGAAATCCACGGTGATGGTAAGCGGGCTATTCTTGAAACCGGCCCGCGCGACAGGAATACCCGAAAATCTGTGTGCCGTCAGCAATTGCAAATTGCTGATCCAACTGGTTACCGCGTTCGTAGCGGCCGGTGCCAGGAAGGGCTTGGTCAACAGCCAGTGCTTTCCATGCGGCACGACACGGATGGTTTTGTCGGCGGATTGCAGGGTAATGACGGCGATGTTGCGGGTGTGGAATGAAGTCAATGACCGATTGCGGAATTTGCGAATCGGACGGTTCAATCGAGCCAGCCAATTGGCCTTCACGACATCAATATACGGATCATGCGAGCCAGTGAGATGTACGTACAACCGGCCGGTGGCATTAAGCGAACCAATGGCCAAAGTCGATTTTTTACCGGTTTGATCGACAACCGTAAGAACCGCCTGGGGATTTTTCAAACCGGTATGGGCCAGACTGTGCGATCCGTGGTTGCTGATTTTATTGCGGTAACGCCATTTCAAGTCCGCCAGGGTGCCGGCGAGATCCCCGATTGAATAGTCTCGGCCGCGCGCTTTAATCGGACTGACAATCAACCAATGCGTACCAACGTGCTTAAAAGCCAACGTCGGCCCGGAAGCGGGTTTATAAGAAAAGCTCCGCAGCGATGTCGGATGGGGTGAAAAAACGTCATTATTCTTGTGGGGATGTTTCGACGGCTTGGGTTGCCGGCTTACATACGCCACGACCCCCACAAGCACAATGAGAATTAAAAGTACCGCTACGGTTAATCGCGAATTCATCTTACGAGTCCTTCCAGGATGTTTAAGTCGTATGTTTTTCTATTTCCGGCGGTTCCGCTTTATATCCGCCGGCGCGCTACAAATACCATCAATCCAATGGCGATCGCCAGGATCGCCGGCATGGCAAAACTGCTGAGTCTTACAAATACCTCTTCCGAGCCGCTCATGCGTTTAATGCGCAAGGCAACGGTGGCGCGCGGACTGGCGGCTATCAAGTGAGATTGGTGCGCCAGCCAGTAAATACTGTTCATGAATAGTTCCGCGTTGCCGGGGAAGTTTGAAATCATGGTCAGTTCGCCATTGGCAATCGCCGGTGTGGCCGCATTGATCAAACCATCCGTGATAAACATCACATTGCCGATGGCAATCACGCGACCGGTACCTTTCTGCGCCATAACGCCCAGCGGTACCGGTGCTTTCAGGTCAGCCGAAGGATTAAACGCGGCGTTCGGCGCAGCGGGCTGCGTCTGGCCGAAAACATCGGGGCTGACGGAAGTTTGAAGAAATATTTTTGCCGCCGCCGCTTTGGGTTGCGGTGCCATAAGCCCCACATACGTTGGCGAAAGAATAAATGAACCATCCTGGCCCTGTGTGCCGGCGAACATTGCCGCCAATGATTCAATGGGCTTGGTAATAATGGTATTGGGATAACTGGCTATTTGAATTTGTGGAATATCAAGATGATGCCCGCCCCGCACCGGCACGCGCTGCACGACCTGATAGGTGCTGCGCAGACGGATACCGTAAGCGGCAAGAATGCTCTTGTACGGAATCTGACCCTGAGTCATCATCATCAGTTGCGGAGGCATGGCACTTAGCAGAAACAGGGCATTGCCTCCTTCCGCCAATTGCTGGCTGATTTTCTGCTCCATCATCGTATACATCATGGCCCCCATTTGCGCCATTTGTCCGGACGGCGGCAAATCCAGAATAATCCAGATAACGCCTTTGCCGATGGCCGGCGGATTTTCACTGGCTGTAGGTGCCTGCGGATTTCCCCCCGGCCCGGGAGACCATTGGTACACCTTGAAGTTATTCTGTCGCAGCATTTTCGCCGCAGCGCTAAATGGCCCGCCGGCGGAAATGAGGTTCATGGAATTAACGCTCACAAATACGACCTTGGTCCGGTGTTTTTCCGTCATGGCCAGCAGCGCGGAATTGACGGCCTGTTCACCCTGAAAGGTATATCGCAAAGCGCCCTGGCCGGGATTGCCCTGCGGCACAAATAAGGCATCACGGTGCAGTACTTTAACGCTTTGAGGTCCCAGGACAATCAGAGAATCGGCATGTAACTCGCTTAATACATTGCCGGATTTGACCGGCTTTAAGCTCCCTAGAGTCGCGGTGTATGTGGTAAGCTTCGCTGCCTGAAGTTTAAAAGCGGCCGCATCTTTTCGCAGGATTTTTTGCACCAGCGGGCTGAAAGCGGCAATGACATTTTTCTTGGTTAAATCCGCAAATTGCTCTTGAATGCTGTTGAGGTTGGAGGCCAGGGAATGGGTTAATGTGGGCCAGTCCGGCAACGGATTTTTGCGCGCGGCGGCAACTTTTCTCTGCAGCCGGGCAATCACGCGCGGTATACCCGCGCTGTGGCTGAAACTCATTTGAAGGGTCGCGAAATTTTGGGATTGATCGTTGGTCACGGCAACCGCCGGATTGTTTTCCACCGCATCAAACTTTTTAGCTTCCACCTGCGAAAAATTCACCAGCTCTGCCGCCAGGGGACTGAACGCATCGACCGCCTTGCGATAAGAATGAAACTGTCCGCCGAAGCGTTTGCGAATTTTCCGCTTTAAAGCATTGAGGGTTGCCGGTTTATATGGAACCACATGCGATGATGCGTTGGCATACTCCCGGATCAGTCGTTGAATTTTCAATCCTTGTGACCGCTCACCGGGGTCGGCATCGAGGGATGTCGGAAATTCATTGACCAGATAATACTTTTTCCCGGTTTTATCAACCAGCTTGAGCAAGTCCAGTGTTTTCGGTGATAAAGAATAAATGCCGCCGGTTGTGCAATCTTTCGAGTAATTAAAACGAACTGACAGCCAATCCACAAATATCACCACCAGCACGGCGGCAATAACCAATATGGCGGTGTTCGAGCCGTAAATGGATCGCCGCTTACCGGCACTCCACACGGGCTTTGTCGCTCCGGACGGCGCAGTTGATTGATCTTTGTTTTCCGCATCAGCCATGGTAAATCCAATCTCCAATGAATCCCAGTGATCTCCCCTTCCGGGTTCGCCCACGCATCCAAACGCGGACATCAAGTTTTTAACCGGTGATCATCTCCATTTACGACTTTCCAGGACAATATAAGTTAAGAACAGGAACAACCCCGCGCCGGAAAGGAAAAACACAAGATTTTGGCTCTCGACAATGCCGCGGGAAAAATCAGCCATGTGCGGTTCAATGGCCAGATATCGCAACACATGCCGCAATGTCCGCAGCCACGCCCAGGAAACACCGAGGGTCGAACCGAGAAAATAGGATATGGCCTGGAATAAAATCCCCAACGCCACCAGCGTAACGCAACTGCTCATGGCGGCAAGGATTTGATGCTGCGTGCACGCGGAAAAAAACAAGCCGATGGAAACCATCAACATTCCCATCATCACCAACCCCAGATAACTGGTCCATACCGTCATGTAATCAGGCCGGCCGAACAGGGAGAGTATCAGAATAAATATCAGGCTTGAGGCGATGACAACACAATAGAATCCCATGGCCCCCAGGAATTTTCCCATCAACAGTTGGAAATCGGTAATCGGGCTGGTACGCAGTGTTTCAATGCGCCCGGACCGGTATTCTTCTGAAAATAGAGCCATGGTCATAAATGGCACGACAAAAATTAAAATCAGGTGGTTCCACTGGAACATCGGCCCGGGATCGGCAATGGCTCCCGGCTGCATGACCAGCAGCGAAAACAACAGGCCAACAAACAACAGATAAATGGCCAGCACGATGTAGCCGATCGGTGAATAAAAAAGCCCGGCGATTTCACGTTTTGCCAGCGCCAATGTTGTTGACATATCCAATTCTCCATAATTCCACGGCAACCGAACCATCGGTGTGTCCGTCGCCGCCAATGATAAACATTTTGCTTCAGGCTGCCGCCGCCGCGCCCGGGTCGGTAATTTGCACAAAGAATTCTTCCAGACTGGCACCGGTGGAACGCATTTCGCGCAATGCCCATCCACGCTGTTGTACCAGTCCGGCAATCTGCTCGCGCATAGATCCATCAATTTTGCCGACAAGTTCCAGTGTGCATACGGCATGATCCGAAATAATCCGGGCCTGTTCCACACCCGGTAATGCCGCCAGGGCCGAGCGCATCTGGTCGGCCGGGCCGCGGATTTCCAGAAGCAGGCGCGCACCGGAACTCCGTTGCGCGCATTGCTGTTTTAATTCCTCCGGCGATCCCTGCGCCAGAATCTTACCCCGTCCGATGATAATAACCTTCCCGCAGACAAGTTCCACTTCCGACAGAATATGCGTGGAGAGTAACACCGTGTGGAGTCCCGCGAGATTCGCAATAAGTTTACGCGTTTCCCGGATTTGTGATGGGTCCAGTCCCACAGTCGGCTCATCAAGCACCAGCACCGGCGGGTTATGCAGCAGCGCATCGGCAATGCCCAATCTTTGCCGATACCCTTTTGAAAGCTTGGAAATCGGCCAGCGCCTCCGATCGGCCAACCAACACATTTCTGTTACCTCTCCGATGCGCTTTTTAATACTGGATCGGTCCATGCCCCGCAGTCGTCCCCGAAATTGCAGATATTCCGCCACCCGCATTTCCAGATACAGCGGCGCATTTTCCGGCAGATATCCCAAGTTTTCCCGCACCCGCAACGAATCATGAAAAACATCAAAACCCGCTACGCTGGCCGTACCGCTGGTTGGCGGCATAAAGCACGTCAACATCCGGATGGTTGTGGTTTTTCCAGCACCGTTGGGGCCAAGAAATCCCACCACCATTCCTTTGGGCACCGCAAAGCTGATATTATCCACAGCTAAAAATTTTCCGTAGGCTTTGGTTAATTTTTCAGCGACAATTTCCGCCGGTTGCGACATTCCATACTCCTCTTAACCGCTATTGCAAAGCCCATTTATCCGCCGGGACTTTTACAAGTCCCTTTTCCTACATTGCACTGTACGAAATGTCAACCCGGATGGTTTGATGGATCAACTCCACGCAGCATCGTGCGCCCCCCTGATGAATCACCGCGGCGACGCGGCCGGGTGCGGATGGCTCTACCATCATGAAAACCATGGCGAAACATTGCGGTGCTAACTCTGATTTTCAAATCATGTTACGCTGGAGCGTTCTTCCGCAAGCCGCGGCATCGCTATTTCGCGGAATCAGCCGACGCACATTTTTCGGCCTGCATTTCCAATGATTTTTCCTGCGCCCGTAATTTTTGAATCAACTTTTTAACCGCGGCAAGGCGTTTTTTAATGCGCATCTGCGGTGGCGGGACTTGCGCCATGGCCGGCGTGCCGTTCCGCAAAATCAGCCGCGCCACCGCCTGAACCGGAGGAGGAAGCCGATTCAGGCGGGTGGGCTGAATGTCGTACGCGCGGGATTGCCAGAGAATTTCCAGATGCCGGTTGCCGCGCGGCCCCATCCATTGTCGCACTGTAAACAAATCCGGACGGCCCCGCCCCGCCGATAGCCGAACCATGTTTGCTGGGACATGGAGTCGCACCCCCGGCCCCACGGTCATCAGACTCGTGGATTGAATGTCATTTGGCGATCCAGCGCCTGTCGGTAACGCACCGGCAGGCCCCGGACGCCGGGTGAAAAAAAATACGAGATGATGCGGACGATTTACCGGCGTGAGAGTAACGGTTTTTCGCATGCCATCGCGAATCAGCGTGATTGTCAGTTTTGGTGCCACTGGTCCGGGCCGATTTTCCGCTCTGATAAGTTCAAAGGGATTTTCCAGGGCGCGCCCGTTAACGGCAATAAGCAGATCACCCGGTTCCAATTGTGCCTTAAATGCCGGACTGTTGGGTATTACCTGCAAAACCATAAGCCCCTGCTGCGATTGAAGCCCCAGCAAGCGACTGAACACGGGGGGAATTTTTCCCATTGCCACACCCAGCCAGCGCGGCGTTTGAACCGCGCCCGACGCGGCTGGTATTGCCGCAGCGGCGGCCACCGTGGTGGAGGTGTCCCCGGTGGCCGCGCGCACGGCTTTTTCACCGCTAATGGCCGCGAGGCAACACGCCATCGCGACAACTGAAAAAAGTTGTAATTTCATGCCAGCGACCATGACAGTTCCGTTAATAGTTCCGGGTATCAATAAATCGTCTGCTTCTTCCCGTTTATGGGTACGACCGGATAGGCCATCACATTGTTCGGGCCTTCCGGCACCAGCACAATATGATTGGCCTCGGAATAGGCCGTGGTCCGGACATTTGACGCATTAAATGCTGGAAGCGCGGGATTTGATTCCTGCGTGCCAAAGCCCGGTGGAAGTCCTGGCGTAATATATTGAATGGCACCTTGTTGCGTCGACTGCGGCCGCGATACCGCCGCAAATTGCTGATTACCGCCGGTAACCATCGGGCGCACAGACCGGGCACCACCGCGCCCCAGATACAGGCCGCCGGCACCGAAAATTCCCGCGGTTATCATGATCAATGCGGCCACCCGCAGCCAATCAATGCGATAAACTGTTGATGCCCGCGCGGCCGGGCGCACCGCCAGGATGTCACGCACGGCCCGACGTTCCACCTGCCGGGCCAAAAAATGCAGCGCCAGAGTTCTCCAGGCTTCGGGATGTTGATCAATGGATGCCAGCAATTCCCGCCGACGATCTTCAGCAAGTTCATCATCGACAAGCAAGTCCATGGCCATATCCGGATTATGGAAATCCGCAATGCCAGGGGAGACGCGCTTTTCATCATCAGCCTGTGAGAAAAATAATGCCATGTATTTTTACTCCGTTATTGCGCGAACCAGATAACATTAACTATATTCAATTAACTTCTGATTCGTCAGAAGTTGTCGCAATTTCTGCCGCGCCCGAAACAACCGCATTTCCACAACCGCGGGCGTTACGCCCATACGGGCGGCGATTTCCTTATAACTGCAGTCATCCACATGTTTCATCATGAGCATTTCGGTATCCCGCGATGGCAGTTTAGTCATTGCCTGCCGCAACATTGCCGCACGCTCCGAACTTAACAGAACTTCAAGCGGATCCGGCGGCCGGGAGGCATCCGAACGCATCACCGCGACTTCCGAAGCCTGGGCAATGCGCTTGCGCGCCCGTCCCAGGGATCGTCGGTGCATCAATGCCGCCCGCACTGTCAGTCGATATAGCCATGGCTTGGCATTGGATTGTGATTGCAGGGTTGCCCAATTCTTAACCGCCGCGGCCGCCACTTCCTGCATCACATCATCCGCGCCCTGCGTGGTCTTCAAACGGGCCACCGCAACGGCTCTCAGCCACGTCCCATAAAGGCGCAAAGCCTCCGCTGGCGTCGCGGGCGCAAATGCCACTGCTTCACCTGCTCCTTGTATTACTGAATTGGCCAAGCGGGATTCCATTCGCCGCAAATCTCCTTCCGACAATCCGGTCTTCCATTCTATACGTTGCCACGGCATGCCGGGGTTTTCAATTTCGCGCCCATATTGTTCCCGCAAAATCGGGACACATCTTTGCCGCCCCGTCAACAGTGAAAACTTAACAATGGTGTATATCGGATACCGCGCGCGTGTATCTTGACGGACCGGCATTTGACGTTGCCGCCATTCCTTGCGACACTTTGCGCATGAATACTTTGCCTTCACTGAATGCCAATGCGACTTTACCTGATTTATCCGTGCAAATCGGCCGTATGCAATTGGCAAATCCGATGATGACCGCTTCGGGCACCTGTGGCTATGCCGATGAATACGCCGACTTTGCCGATTTATCGCAATTTGGGGCATTTGTGACGAAATCCATCAGCAAAACACCCCGTAAAGGCAATGAGAGTTACCGGGTCGTGGAAACACGGGCCGGAATGTTAAACGCCATCGGTCTGGCAAATATCGGACTGGAACGCTTTATCAGCGAAAAAATTCCCATTCTGGAACAAATGGGCATACCAATTATCGTGAATGTGCCCGGCTGGTGTGTGGAAGATTACGCCGACGTGGCCCAGCGCCTGGATGAGGAACTTCCGGTGGTACAGGGCATTGAATTAAATGTAAGCTGTCCGAATGTGAAAAACGGCCTGAGTTTTGGAACCGATCCAATACGTCTGGCGGAGCTTGTTGCCGCGGTGCGGAAGCGGGTTAAACGCGCGACATTAATTGTCAAGCTTTCGCCCAATGTCGCCGATGTGGCCCTGACCGCCCGCGCCGCCGTGGAAGCCGGGGCCGACTGCTTATCGCTGGTTAATACCTTCACCGCCATGGTCATTGACATTGAAAAGGGCCGTCCGATTCTGGCCAATGCCACCGGCGGATTAAGCGGGCCGGCGATTAAACCCATTGCGGTTTTTATGGTACATCGCGTGTACTCCCAAGTCGCCCGGGCGCACAATATTCCGATCATCGGCATGGGCGGCATTCAAACCTGGCAGGACGCGGTGGAATTCCTCCTCGCGGGCGCAACGGGGCTGGCGGTGGGAACAGCTCTGTTTATTGATCCGGCAATCCCCAATAAAATTTGTGCGGGCCTGCGGCAGTATCTGGCGAGGAAAGGGCACGGCAGCGTGCGCGAGATCATCGGAGCACTTCAATTAGAGCCGTAGCTGCTATTTTTTTGCATTCTTTAAGACATTGACGTACGTCATGCGTAAGTCCGTCAATGCGGACAGTAACGTCCGTTGTTCGGCGGCGGTGAGGTTGCCTTTGGTTTTGTCTTCCAGCACCGCCAGGGAATCGATAAAAAATCGAGCCAGGCCGACATCCACCTTCTTCTGACCGCCGGGTTGAGGAATCGCTCCCATTGCCATCAGCGCCTGCGCCGCGAACTGCTCAACGATCATCTCAAAGCTTGGCACGATCGTGGGCGTGGTGGGACTTTCAGCCGGAGCATCCGCAACCGGCCTGCCGGCATCGCCCACTTTTGCCGCGAGTTTCTCTTTTTCCGCCTGCGCCTGATTTTTCCAGTCCGCATCGACATGCAATTCCGGATTGGGGTCAAGATTTTCCGCTTTTTCCATCTGCACCACCTCGGACTACTTATCCATATTCTGCCGCACCAGTTTCGGATTTTCAACTAATTTCCGAAAAAACTTTGGGCGGATGTTCCAACGTCTGCACCACCGGACAGGTGGCAACGGCGGCCTTCACACGATCATGAAGTTCCGGCGGCAATTGGCTGAGCACATTTTTTAACACCACGTGCATATCTCCAAGCCGCGACGGGTTCGCGAGATAATGCTTATCAACTGTGGCTTCGACGCCGGTTAATGGATGGCCATGCTTGTTGGCGCTGATCAACGCCAGCATCATTTCACAGGCTGCCACGGCAATGGGCACAAGATCCGTCGGCCCCGGGCCGGTATCTCCACCGCCGCTTTTGGGCGGCAAATCGATGCGCAGCTTCCATGGGCCGCCATCAATATCAATCGCGAACGCCCCGGTCTGTTTGAGTGTAAAGGTTGTCATTGTAAACTCCATTACCAACACAATTATAAACTGTATCGTTGACCATCCATGCGCCACGCGGCGGCATGGCAGATGGCGCGTCATAATCACGTGGCGTAGCTGTGTAAACCCACATAGAAAAAGTTCACGCCAATCCAGTTAAACATCATGACCGCAAAGCCGAGTACGGAAAGCCATGCCGTCCAGTCCGGCCTGTACTTGGGTGTTACAAACCGCAGGTGAACGATAATCAGATACACCAGCCAAGTGACCAGCGCGAAAGTTTCCTTCGGGTCCCACTCCCATGGCCGTCCCCAACTGAAATCCGCCCAGACCGCGCCAAAAATAATGCCCGAACCCAAAAACCAGAAACCCATTTGTAAAATCACAATGTTGGCGGCATCAAGTTGCAGCAGGAATTTATTGCGCCGTACCGCCAAATCCGCTGCCGCCGCCGGCGTGGAGGCCGCTGTTGGTCGAGATTGTGAAAAATCGCCCATCTGCCCGGCCACCAATGATGAGCCAATGCCGCTGGCCATCGTCATGGTCGGTCCGCCGCCATGCCCCATCCCGTCCGCCGGATTCATGCGATAATACAACTTCACCAGCAGGTACAACACGCCCAGACAGAAGCTCGCGGCAATTAAAGCATAGCTGCTGATCACGGTATTCACGTGGATATACAACCAATAGGTATTCAGCACGCCATCCACGCGGCCAATATTCGCGCCGATGTTGGCTCCCAGAACGAACGGCACAACAAAGCACGCCGTCATCGCCAGAAATCCCACAAAACTCATGGCCAGGCCGAACAAATTACTCTTCTTCCAATATTCCAATATCAGGCCGATCACACACCCGACAAACGCCGATCCCAAGACACTCTCGAATTCATTTTGAATGGGAATTCGCCCGGCCAACCACCAGCGCACGCCCATGAATAGCGCGTGAACCAGCACGGCAGCCGTGAAGAATATCAGCGCCGGTTTGCGTACCGCCGGCACCGCGCCCACTGCCGCAATGACAAAAAGCGTCAAGGAAATGAAATACAAAAATACACCCACGATGGTCCCGTCAAACAACCGGTCATACCATAATTCCACCAGTCTCTTAATATGGGATGGATACACCGCCGGATTGATGCGGGGAAGCACTTTGGCCAGTGTTTTGATTCCTTCATTGGCCTCCGAGGCGCTGTTATCCTGCCATCCCTGCCCCAATGATATTAAGCCCAACACAATACTTAGTGATTGCTGCCGGGTGTATCCGGGCACAGGCTTGATGTGGGCATTCATTTTAAGCATTTTGCGCACGACTGATCCCGTATTGGGCAACAGGTCCAACGGCACCAGCCAATCCCCCGATTTCACCCCAGCCGCCGGCGGAACAATTTTCATTTCCGCTGAAAGATTTTGAAACGTTTCCAGTGCGCGGCTGACTTCCGCCACGCCCGAACTTAGTGCGGCGGTAGAACTGATTTTCACCAGCAGATGATGTACATCCGCCCTGGCCATAAAATCAGGGCTTACCGTGCCCTGTTCCAAAATACGCTTGGCCTCGGCCTTGGAAACCAGCCTTCCGAGTCGTTCACGAATGGGCACCGTTTCGACAAATATGCAGTTCCGGTTATCCCAGGCCTGCGGACGAAAGGCCATGTCCAATACCGTGTAAAGCGGGTCCTGTCCGTTGATGCTGTCAAAGCCGCAAATGGTATGCACCGTCTCACTGGCCCAACTGGCTATTGTCTTTACCTGATCATTGTTTTGCACCGCCAGAATCCGCAGTGGAGCAAGGTTGATGGCTTTCTTGAAGGCGGTGCGGTTCTGATGTTGAATTTCCTCAGTGCGCCGCATGAGTTTCATGCTGGGGATGGGATTGACCTGCGGTGAGCCGGGACCAATTTCCGGATGACCAGCCGGTAAATCCGCGGGTGAACCCTGCTGGATTGGCATGGCCGCCCGGGCAGTGATACCGGCCACAGCGGAAATTGCGATAACCAGTGCGATGGCCGTTGGAATGACAATGTGTTTAAGCTTCATGAATTCACCTCGTATTATGTTTACCTACGCGGTTGCCGCAGACGGGCCGGATGCTGATTCGCCGGGTCGCTTTTGTGCGGCGGCAAACCTAGCCAACTGCTGCTTTTTTATATTAAGCAAAACAGGCTTGATATAAAAGGCATAACCGATTCCAAAAATGATCAAGATCACTCCGACAATCATTGGATACAGTCCATTGGTGTTCCCAACGCCCAATACCGTAAAGGGTGTGCCGTCGGCCTGCTTACCAAAGCGCGCCTGAAAAAAGTGTTGCCCGTCCAGAGTCTCCGGATGATTCAAATGAATCACCGCGACCTTGGACTTATGGGTGCGCAAATTTGTAAATTCCACCTTGCTGATAAAATCACGGGGAAAACTGTTACCCCCCGGATAAAACAATTCCTTGCATGCCAGCAGCGTCAGAGCCGCCGGAAGTTTCCATTGAAGTGTCGAGAACACAAAACGGACCTTCCCTTTTCCGGGCACATTGACCGCCGTTGGAGCCAGATCACCATGCAGCCCGAATTGCTGAAACGGCACGAAAATCTGATTATCCGTCCACTTCCCGCGCGATACCGCCAACTGTAGTACACAATGGCCCATGGTTTGTTCGAGTTGCGGCCGACGTTGGGCCGCGGGAATCAATTCCGGTCGATACACCACATTGGCCAGTTCCTGAACGGAAATACTGAATGGAATACCCGCGACCGCGGTCGCCACAGGATGACCGATCGCGATGGGATATTGCGTTACCTTGCCCCCCGCCGCCCGCTGGATTACGGTAAGCTTCCCTGATTTATGCTCCACGATCCAGAATTGATACCGGCGGGCGTCTTCGTATCGAATATGAATCTGATGGTCAATTTTCTTGGGAATCAGTTCCCGCTTGCCATGATTAAATATGAAATCGACCGTTTTCGTCGGATACCGGAACAACGCCACGCGTTGAAAGTGAAAAGCCTTTTTACCGCCATCCGTTCGATACACGTCGATCATATAGGCCTGGCTGTCGGCCCCCTGATACCCTTTGGACAGCAGCGGCATTTTAATTTCCCGCCGAGGAATAAGCGTATACCCCGTTCCATGCAGGGGTATTTTTTCATCAGGTTTAATCACCAGCACTTTCCGGAAATGGTCCGCCGGAACACTGACTATCAAAGCGTTATTACCGTTGAAGCTGGTGGTAATATCCCGCAGGCGCCGGGCACTGGGATGGTAAAGATACTCTATGCCGCAGGGCAAACCGGAATCCGCCACGCGCAAGCGGGGTGTTTTTGCCAGCAGCCATTGTCCGCCGCTGGCCATTCCGGTTGCGCTTAAATTAAATTCCAGCGCCGGCGAACGCGCTGGTTCGCCCGGTTGGCGCGCAACGGCCAGAGCTTCCAGATGCGTATACGGATAATACCCCACCACCCGCACGTTCAGGGAAGATAGCGCTGGTGAAAGTTGTTTGAGCATTTTCTCCGGGGCTGTAATATTCAGCGGATGGTGATTCTCAGCCGATCGCTCTCTGAACAAGGGTAAAGACGGCAGAGGTAACATGGCGGATTTACCCGGTGCCAAACTTGACACCATGAAAAGCGCCCGCTCTGAATTATCATAATAATGATGCACGGTTTGATGGAGAAAAATCCGAACCATGCCTTCTTTTTTCAGTCCGAAGTAGAAAAACAGGCCTATCAGCAGAATGATAATGCCGGTATGCACCATCCACACGCCGAGTTTATAAAGCGTTAAGGGAATTTTTCGCAGCGTGACCACGATAAGCGTTGTCGCCAGGAGCAACATAAGAATGACCATGGGAGGCGCGTTGAAAAAGCCCATGGTCGATACATCAAAATAGCTTCGCACACTCGGCAAACCTGAACCAACGGCAATATAGGCGGTGGTCAGAAAAAGCCAGAGCAATCCAAGCTTTACCGAGCTGAAAAATCGCACCAGCCGACCAATCGGGCCGTTGTATCCGGCCAAGCGATCAAGAAATTGCCCCACCTTCGCCGGGCCGCGCCCAATACGTAGCATGATGCGCTCCGCCAACCATAATGGCGGAGCGGACTTGGATTCAACCGGAGCTGGTGTTGCGCCGGGGGGTGGTGCTTCAAGCGTGCGAGTCATCTTGTTCCTCTACCGCGGGGTTGTTAGTAGCTTAGCATTGCAACCCCGAAACTGTGGATTGTAGCGAATTGCCCGCGGCAAGTCTTGTGAAATTAATCACAAATTGAAAAATCGGATTTTCACCTACACATTTACGCATTTCTAAAAAACCATCTGCCGCCTGTTGAGCGCCAGCTTGAATGCCATGAAGCTGTTCACTCACCGTCGGAACGACCCCACCTGTTCCTTACGCTATCAGCTCGCCACAGGTTTGCTCATTTACCCAAATCATATTCCAAAACCGGTCACCGCCCGATAAACGTTCGGGCCAGTTTAAAAACAATTCCGCCGGCGTCGTGCAGGCGCGCGGCGGAAACCCGCGGCCGGTTGGCTCAGACGGCAAATGAAAACACGAAGTTGATGTTGCACAGTCGATTATCGATATTCGTTGCAGTCCCGCCCGCAAGAGCCAATGAATTACTGGCGTTTACGCAATTTTTTCATCCGGCGGTTCGGCTAACGGATTTGGATCAACAATCGGCCCGGCGGATTGACCACCGGCGTCAAAACGCAATTGACGGTCCACTTCCGCCTGTTCCAGTGGCGTTTTATCGTTGGGGTGCATGCGACGCCAAATCTCATCGCGATCCACCGACACTTCCCGTGGCGCTTGAATCGCCAATCGAACGCTTCCACGTGACCATTTGACGACTTTTACTTCGATCTTCCCATCAATAATGATGCTCTGCCCTTCACCACGGCTTAATGCCAGCATTGTCCACCCTTTCCGAGCGAGTTTCTCTACACACCTGCTTCCACAGAAGGGGCATTAACAACGCGGTTCCGGCCCATCCATGGCATTGCGGTTACCTGCAACCCCTAAATTATACCAAACCGTCCGGAAAGTTTCATATTTGCGCCAATTTCTACAAAATTTTCATAGCCACCGCGATAACAACCATGACCGGCTCGGCTCAATAGCCGGTCTACGCACAAAGTATGGCCGGCGAATTATTCCGCTTTAGTATTGACTTCATCGGCTGCGATTCCGCCCCGGGCCGAAGCGATTCGAGTGGAAAAAGTCGAGGCAATTCCGCCGCGCCATGCGGTCAAAATGGAACATCACCATCCGCTGATTCCGGATAGCCTTTTTTATAATCCAACCCGAAAATGGATGAGGTTCTATTCGGGTATCACGCCGTGAAGTCCGCACAATAGCAACCCGCGGCCGCGAGCGCCGGCCAAATATGCATCGTCGCGGCAACATTGCTGGCCTTTCTGTACCGGTGCGCCTAACATTGGAGTCGTTAATCGGAAATGGATGTTACGGATAAAGGAAATGGTATATGGCACTAAAGGAAACACAGTCGGCACCGGCTTTTTCGCTACCCAGCACCTCGGGCAAAAATATCAGCTTGAAAGACTTAAAAGGAAAAAAAGTAGTCCTCTATTTTTATCCCAAGGATGATACTCCCGGTTGCACCAAGGAAGCGTGCAATTTCCGCGACGGCATTGTGGATTTGGAAAAATCCGGCGCGGTAGTCCTTGGTGTCAGCCCCGACGATGTGGCCAGCCACGTCAAATTTCAGAAGAAATTCAACCTGCCGTTTGCGTTACTCGCCGATACCGATCATACCCTGGCCGAGGCGTATGGGGTGTGGAAGGAAAAGTCCATGTACGGCAAAAAGTACATGGGCATTGAACGCACAACATTTATTATTGATGGCAAAGGCAAAATCGCCAGAATTTTCCCCAAGGTAAAAGTGGAGGATCATCACGCCGAGGTGCTGGCGGCGTTGGCGGAAATTCCTTAAGATACTGCCGACCGGGCGGGGCTTTCAGCGGGCTGATTTTATTTTCCTAATACTCGGCCTTGCGGTAGCCGGGACGGTTGTCGTCGGCGTCGTAGGCAACGCTTTGTTCCGTGCCATGAACTTCCACGCGCTGGATGGAAGCGGCTTTTCCGGTTTTTTCGTCAATGCTTGCGAGAATCCCGCACATGCGCGGATCACCCGTGGCCACATCAAACATCTGCGGCATGCCGGTAGTAAAAAATTTGAGAATGCGCTCCGTCCGCCGGCCCAGCACACTGGCATACGGACCGGTCATGCCCACATCGGAAATAAACGCCGTTCCCCCCGGCAATACACGGGCATCTGCGGTCGGTGTATGCGTATGCGTGCCGAAACAAATGGAAACCCGGCCGTCAAGATACCAGCCCATGCCGACTTTTTCGCTGCTGGCTTCGGCGTGAAAATCCACCACACGCACCAGCACATCGCGCGGCACTTCTTCCAACATGCGGTCAATAACCGGGTACGGACTATCAATGGGATCCATGTACACCCGCCCCATTACCTGCAATACCGCAACGCTCACGCCACCGGCTGTCTTCGCCAGTGTCCAGCCCTTCCCAATGCTTTCCTTCGGAAAGTTTCCCGGTCGAATCAGTTGCGCGGACGTTTCCAGCAATTTGATGACTTCCCGCCGCCGGTACGTGTGGTCGCCCATGGTGCACACGTTGACGCCTGCGGCCAATAACTTTTCAAAAATTGAGGGCGTTAAACCGGACCCACCAGCCGAATTTTCCGCATTGGCCACCACCAGATCTACCTTACGCTCTTTAATAAAATCCGGAAGCTTTTCGATGATGACTTGCCGGCCCGGCCGGCCGATGATATCGCCAAGGCATAGAATATTTATGGACATGGTGCTGGCCGATCCTTTCCAATGATGGCCGCTAATTTAACGGGCCGGCGAGATAATGAATGCTCAAAAAAAATACCAGTTGAATAACCACCGCAATCAGGGCCATGAAAAAAAGCACTTTCGCCGAAAACCAGACCGTGCCCCGCAGCAGGCTGGATAGGTCATCTCGCCGCACGGCCTGATACACCAGTGAAATGATCAGTACCAGCGGGAAAATCAGCAATAGCCAAATGGCCGTGAGGTGCGGAACTTCGGAATACAGTGGATTGACCAAGGGAATCCACGCGACCATGGAAGGTATTGTCATCATGGCCTGACCTCCATCGGATTGCCGGAAGTCGGAATATCCGATGCCGGATCACTGATGCGCATGAATAAATCCACCAACACCAGCAGATTCAACATGCCCGCCAACCCGCAATACGCGGTTGCAACTTCCTGAATCAGCGGCGCAAAGCCCGGCGGGTGATGCGATTTCGGAGGATAAAAATGCGGCTTGACCATATCCCCAGCCACTGCCGGCCAACCCGCCATATATTGCGCATAATCCCACAGGCGTTGACGCGGACGATTTAACGCGGGCAATCCGCCCAGCAGCAAGCCCAGAAAAAACAAACCGTGAATACCCAATGCAAAGACTGCGGCATGCTTCTTCCGCCCCACCATCCAATGCCCCAGACCGGGGACAAACCACCCCACCGCCAGCGCGATATACCCTATTGCGCCCGAACCGTTGTCCTCTGTTGATGAAGCCAAGAACCGCTCCAAAATCCGCCGCAACATACTCCAACCATGCGGCTCATTGAGCTTTTATACCGATTCAGGCGACATTTTGCCAATCTGCCCAACCCGAACTAACCGAATTTTCCCACATCCGGCAACCGCAGGCGCGGCAAAGCATGCTCAATTTCCAGCCGCCGCGGCTCCAGCCAGAGCGGCAGCATTAATTTTCTCCCCAGTTCTTCCGCCGGTTGATCCGCCGTGAAGCCCGGATTGGACGTCGCAATTTCAAACAGCACCCCACCGGGTTCCCGGAAATAAATGGAATGAAAATATTGTCGATCCATCACCGGCGAGACGTGGATTCCCAAGCCGGCGATCGATTGGTGCCAGGAGACATGCTGCGCATCATCCGGTGTACGAAAGGCGACATGATGCACCACGCCGGCACCGAGAGTGCCGTGCCGAATTTCCGATTCCTGCACAACGTCAATAAGAGTTCCCGGCCCGAGATCAATTGCTCCCGCCCGAAAGCGGAAGCGGTTATCCTCATCGCCCACCTGTTGGAAGCCCATCACGTCTGTTAATAATTCAACAGTGGATTGTTTTCTGCGTTCGCAAATAGTAACGCTGTGCAAGCCCCGGATGGCATGCTCCACCGGAACCGGCCCGGACCGCCATGGCACGGCTGTGGAACCGGGCGGCTGGTTAACGCCGACAAGCTCCACTGCCATGGAGTCCGGATCATGGACGGCCAGCACGCGTTCGCCAAAGCGATTGTCGGTCAATGCGGCCTCGATGTTATGCGCCGTGAAACGGTTGCACCAATAATCGATCGCTTCGGCACAAACGGAAAAAGCTGTCGCGGTAACCTGCGGCGGCCCCACTCGCCCGCGTGCGGCCCCTGGCCAGGCAAAAAACGTCAGAACCGTACCGGGGCTGCCGAATTCATCGCCATAATAAAGATGATAACTGGCCGGATCGTCAAAGTTCACCGTCAGTTTTACCAGCCGCAAGGCTAATATTTTGCAGTAAAAGTCTATATTGCTCTGCGCGTCAGCGGTGATGGCGGTGACATGGTGCAAGCCGCACAATATTCGATTATTCAATTCCATTGATCTTTCCGCCCTTCATCACAGTTGATAATTTGAACGTCATGGCTATTGGGCTTCTTTGACCGCTCGAGCCAACTGACCGCAGGATTTCGCGGTTGCCCGCGGTAATATCCATCACTGAATTATGATAGTATTTGAATGCACGATCTACCAACGGTGCACCCTCCAACGGATTTTTACTGCCTCATACCGAGAAATACCGGCGATAACATCCGTGCCCGCAGATATTATGGTAACGAATCATCTCAAAACCCAACACGAACTTGCGCATCGACGACATTGCGGCTCACATTGGCGCTCTATTTACACTTCGCCATTAAGTTTCATCAAACGCGGACTGGTTTGCAGCATAAGTTGCACACGTTCAAAGTGCGTCAGCCATTCGGCGATATTGGCTTGCAGCAAATCCGCGGGCGGGCCGAATAATCCGGTGGAACAGGCGGCTCCGTGCATGGCGGCGACCTTGTTTCGGTAGGTGGCCAGGGTACGTTCACCAAAGCGCTCACATTCAAACCAATCCTGCGACAGAAATACCAGAACCGGGACGCGGGGGCCGCCGCAGATGGATAATTCATTGGCCAAAACCGTTCCCGCATCATTGGCGGTGGGATCGAACTTCTGTCCGCGATGCACAAAACGCAGATCAATAACGTCGGCGGCTTCCGCGATGCGCTGGAAGATGGGACAGGCATTAACACAGTCTCCGCACCATACGCCGGTGAGGCAAAGAACATGCATTTTTCGACGAAAGCTTTGCAGCAGTGATTTTTGATCTGCGGTCAGTACCGCGCTGTCATAGATATTTTGCCAGCGCAACCGCTGCTCCGCAGTGGCAAAGGAATCCAGCAATTGCGCATAGGGCAAGGCATCGTTAAAGGCAGTTTTGAAATTAAATGGCATAACAGCTTTTTCCTTATGTGAAGAACGTAAAAATAATCGCGTTGCGGTTATCAAACCAACATTTCGCTCATTCCGCGGCCGCGGCGACGAACGCTTGGAATAGTTGCGGGTGCGGCGGGTCGCGGAGTCCTTCGGCGTGCCATTGCACGCCGATCCAGAATTTCATACTGTCATCTTCAATTGCTTCCACCAGGCCATCTGGACTTACCGCCGATGCCCGCAGCGACGCGCCCAGGCGGTCAATGGCCTGCCTGTGCCGACTGTTCACCTTCAACTCGGCGGCGTTGAGTATGGCGTGCAAATGCGATTGCGGCGCAATAGCGACGCTGTGCCAGGCATTTTTGTCCGTGGTGTTGGCCGGGTTGCCGGCGTGCAAAACGTTTGGATTGCGGCGCAGATCGGGAATGTATTGGTGCAGTGATCCGCCGCGATGCACGTTCATGGCCTGACAGCCGAAACATATTCCCAGAACCGGTAAATTCCATTTTTGGGCCAATGCGAGCATGGCCAGATCAAACGCCTGACGCCGCGGATCAAGTCGGCGCGAGGTCACATGCGGAGCCTGGCCGTAAAGGGAGGAATCCAGATCATTGCCGCCCGGAATCAGCAGGCCGTTGATCGTCCGCATATACGCATCACGCAGAGCGGAATCGCCGGTGTGATGCAGCAGCATGGGCACGCCGCCCGCCATTTCCACCGCCAATGCGTAGGCCGCGGGCAGTTCATAAACAATTCCCTTGCGTGAGAATTGGTCGGCGTCCTGGGTATCGAGGGATATGCCGATAATCGGGCGGCTGGACATGGGTGGCTGTCTCCAATTTTTTATTTTACTGTTTATTGCGATGCCGCAGGAACAAAGCCACAACCATCACCTGCAGAATCAGGGCACCCGCCATCCATTCCAGCGCGGCCAGTTGATATAGCACCCGATCATTCCACCAATATGGATTTCGAGCGGTGGCCACGACATGAATTGCCGTTAATCCATCCCAGGCCCCCACCACCAGGCACACCACCGCGCCGGCCTGTATGATGGTGGCCAGCAACAGAGACAATGAAAATTCCGGCATATCGCTTTTTCTCTGCGCGGAGCGTAATTGCTGAAGAATATCCTCCAGCACGGGCTTGATCGGTTCGGATGTGTGGGAAGGCAGTTTTTTTGCAATAGCGGCGGCCAAAGCATCCGCCTCCAAAGATGGCGAATCACCGGCAATATTCGATCCAGCACCGGCGTTGGCGTCATCGGAGCGTAGCGCCGCTTCCGGGGCAATTAACGGCACGGGGGCGGGATCGCGGTTGGGACTGTTGCCTTCACGAACAATGATCCGCGCCGCATCAGCCAGGCTTCGAACGATGAAATTGGGAGTTATCGCGGGGGCATTTTCATTGCTTTCCATCTGCTTTTCCGGATCAGACAGCAGAATCGTGCGGCACCCCACGGACGCCCCGGCGGCCACATCGCGCGGTTGATCACCGATCATCCAGCACTGGGCGAGGTCGAGATTAAAGTCCTCTCGCGCGGCTTTGAGCATTCCCGGACTGGGCTTGCGCCATTCATGATCCAATTTATATTCCGGGACAACGGCATCCGGATGATAGGGGCAGTAGTAACTGGCATCCACATGTGCCCCAGCTTGTTCCTTAAGTTGACGAATCATTTCCTGATTGACTGATTCGACAGCCGCTTCATCAAACATTCCCCGCGCCACACCGCTTTGGTTGCTTACCACAATGATGCGATAGCCCAGACGCCGCAATGAAGCAATGGCCGCCGCAGCACCCGGCAGCAATTTAACCAGTGATGGATCGCCGAGGTAGCCGTCATTGGCGATGATGGTATTATCCCTATCCAGAAATACCGCACGTTCAGCCATAGTGTCACACTGCCTTCAGCTGGGACCCATTTATTTTTATCCGACAATCTGCCGGCACACGCATCCAACCGTTCATCTCGGATCAGGTGGACGCAGGTCGAGACTTTTCCACGATCCGAGATGTGGAACGGCCTTCCAAAAAGGGCGCCAGAACCACCTTGCCGCCCGCGGCTTCAACACATTCGCGACCCACAATCGGTTTGTCGCAATAATCCGCGCCTTTAACCAGTATCGCGGGTGTAATCGCGGAGATCAATTCCAGCGGCGTATCTTCCTGAAACGACGTGACATAACCGACCGACTCCAGTGCCGCGAGAACCGCCATGCGATCCTCAAGTTTGTTCACAGGCCGACTGGGGCCTTTCAGGCGTCGGACGGACTGATCATCGTTGACCCCCACCACCAGCAAGTCTCCCTGACTGCGCGCAAAACTCAAGTATTGCACATGACCGGCGTGGAGAATATCAAATACACCATTGGTGAAGACGATCTTCTGCCCGCCGTGGCGCGAACGCAGTCGCTCCAGCAGACGCGGCAGTGATATGATTTTTTGCGCACCGGCCGAATCCATCTGCCGCAATTCGTCTACAATCTCGTCGCGGGAAATCGGAACGCAGCCAAACTTTTCCACTTCCAGACCACCGGCAATATTTCCCAGATCCATGGCCATGCTCCATGACGCGCCGTTCGCCCGGGCCATGGCCAGCATTGCCAGCACCATATCTCCGGCTCCGGTTACGTCATAAACATTGCGCGGACGGGTTGGATGCAGCGCGCCGCGTTGCCCACGTTCCTGACGATACATTCCGTGGCGATCCAGGGTTAATACACATACATCCAGATGCAATTGTTCCAGCAGCGTTTCCGCCATGCGCGGCGCTTCTTCAACCACATTCTCCATTCGCAATCCAGTGGCGAGTTCCGCCTCGGTACGATTGGGAGTAATGGCAGTGGCACCATGATATCGGCGATAGTCTTTAATCGCAGCGGGATCCACCAACACTTCCCTGCCTGCGGCGCGGGCCATGGAAATAATTTTTTGGCACAAGCTGTCAGAAAGCAGGCCCTTGTTGTAGTCTTCAATACACACCAGGTCGCAGGCGGCAATCTGGGCTTCCAAAGCCGCCAGCAGGCGATGTTCCGCCGCGGCATCAATGGCGGCGAGCGTTTCATGATCCAATCGGAGCATCTGCTGCTGATGCCGATGCTGCGCCAGGCCGATAAATCGGGTCTTGGTTGACGTTGGACGATCTTCAACGGCGAGCACCGCATGGGAATCCACCCGGGCCTGGGCGAGCAGATCCCGCAGGGCCGCGCCGGAGGCGTCATTTCCGATGACTCCGGCCAGCACCGGCACCGCGCCCATGGCGGCTAGAAATACAGCGACATTCGCCGCTCCGCCCACCCGCATTTGCCGATACCGTTCCCGCACCACCGGCACAGGAGCTTCGGGGCTTAAACGCTCCGCGTCGCCATACACATATTGATCGAGAATCAGATCGCCGACAATCAAGATGCGCGGCCGCCCGAAGGCTTCAACGGATGCAAGTAAATCACCGGACGAATGAATCATCATATTATCACTTTACTTTTTGCGGGCAAAATCGGCCAGCGACTGTCGCCATAATTCTCCCGCCACACCGGTGATCCGGGCGGCAATGCGAACGTGCCAAAGCGGCACCGGCGCCTTGAATTCCCTCAATTTAACCCAGTCTTTGGATGTTGTTATCCAGGCTGCGGGCCGTCGCTCAACCGTTAGTTTTAACATTTCCGGAAAATCCAGTTCCGGTTCATAGCGATGGTGGTCATCAAACCAGCAACCGGCGGAAACATCGATTCCCAAGTCCGCCAGGGTGCGCACAAATCCATCGGGGTTGGCAATACCCGCGAACGCCAGCACACGTTGGCCCCTGACCTGCACCGGATTTCCATTCTGATCAAAAACGCCGACCACTTCGGTAACCTGCTTGTAAATGCGACGCGGATTCATCCATTGCGTCAATAATCCGGCGGCCAGGTCCGTGAGTTCACTGGAAACCTGCTCACAGCGCGTGAGTATAATCTGATGCGCCCGTGACAGCGAAGCCGGCCGTTCGCGCCACGAGCCCCGCGGAAACATACCGGGAACGCCCAGAGGACTTGTGGCATCAATGAGAACAATATCCAGATCACGCCCCAGACGGCGATGTTGAAATCCATCATCCAAAATCAATACATTGGCCTGAAAGCGGGAGATAGCCTCGCGGCCCCCGGCGATGCGATCCGGATTGATCACCACCGGCACACCCGGACATTCCTGTTCCATTACCATGACTTCATCGGAACGTTCACCTTTTTTTGCGCCATAACCGCGCGTTAAAATGGCCGGCTTCAACCCCGCTTCTGTAAGACATCTGGCGATCATTATGACCGTCGGGGTTTTCCCGGTTCCGCCGGTGGTGACATTGCCGACGGAAATAACCGGCACCGGCACCCGGCTGATGCGCTTCCACCCGCGGTCATAGGCAATATTGCGCCAATGCACAATTTGCCCGTAGACAATTGCCACAATAGACAGTACCCATCGCAGCGCCGCGGGAATAACTCCCGCCGCCTCACCGGTTATGACACGGGTGTACCATTGCTGCATGCACGCGTCCTGACAAGAGCTCAAACCACAAGATTAATCATGCGGCCTTTGATATAGATTTTCTTCTTAATCGTCCGCTGCGCCAAACGGCTGACCACCTGCGCATCGCTCAGAGCCACATCCAAAACCTGCTCTTCGGTGCAATTACACGCCACGCGCACCCGCCCGATCAACTTGCCGTTGATCTGCACAGGAATATCCAATTCTTCATCCACACACAGGGTTTCATCAAATACCGGCCACGTCAGGGTGGAAATGGAATCAGCAGCCTCCGGGCCGACAATTTCATGATACAACTCATCGGCAATATGGGGGGCGAATGGCTCCAGTAACCGCAACAGGCTCATTGCAGCGTCCATTGAAACAAACGTGAGTTTGGCCAGCGCATTATTAAATTCCATCATCGCGCTGATTGCTGTATTGAAAGCCAGCCGTTCAATATCCTGCGTGACTTTGCGAATTAAGCGATGCATGGGCCGGAGAATCGCCGCTGCGTCACGCATCGCCGCTTCTGATTCGGCATCGGTAAGCGAGCGAGCGCCGCAAGTCCAGCGGCCGTCAGGCTGTTGACGCGCCACGCGCAAGGCACCGTCATCGCCGCCCAGAAGATTTCGCCATACCCGTTGTAAAAAGCGATAAACACCCTCCACTCCGGTGGTGCTCCAGGGTTTTACCTGTTCCAGCGGCCCCATGAACATTTCGAACAGGCGCAGCGAGTCAGCTCCGTATTCCGCGATGACATCATCGGGATTGACGACATTGCCGCGGGATTTGCTCATTTTGTATGATCGTGCATCAACCTGAATGCCGGTATTGGCTTTTAATACAAAGCCTTCACCGCGCTTTTCCACGCTATCGGATTTACACGCTTTCCCGACGACCAAAGCCCCGGTTGACTTCTGCCGGCTGATTATCTCCGCTTTGCCATCGGCACCGGTGCGGGTGGAAAATTCCGGCTCAATGTCCGAGGCGGATACCCATTGGCCGTTTTCCAATGCAAAGGCAGTGTACTCCGCCTCGCCGAGAATCAGCCCCTGATTAACGAGCTTACGGAAAGGTTCAGGTGAACTGACCAACCCGCGATCAAACAGCACTTTGTGCCAGAACCGTGAGTACAACAGGTGCAGCACCGCGTGTTCCACACCGCCGATATACAGGTCCACGCCGCCGGCCATCCAATATTTTTCTTTTTCCGGATCACAGAAGGCCTGCGTATTTTCCGGATCAATATAACGCAGATAATACCAGCATGAACCAGCCCATTGCGGCATGGTATTAAGCTCACGCCGCGCCGGGACAGAACCGGAGGTATCCGCGGGCACCACACGCGCCACTGGATTGCCCGGCGGACCGTCCAGTACAACGCGCACCTGATGCCATGCCGCAGCCTTGAATAAAGGCGGCTCCATGGTTCCGGTGGGTTTGAAATCCTTGACTTCGGGCAAGGTCAGCGGCAATTCTGAATCCGCCAGCGGAACGGTTGAACCATCTTCAAGATGAATCAGTGGGAACGGTTCACCCCAATACCGTTGCCGGGAGAACAGCCAGTCACGAATTTTATAATGAATCTGTCGTGTTCCCCTGGATTGTTGCTCCAGAAGCTCACAGATTCGGGTTTTGGCCTCGGTAGTGGCCAGGCCGTTAAGCTCGGCGGAATTGACCGCGAAACCCGGCGACTCAAAGGGAAGTTTTCCAGCTTCCGGATTATCTGCCGCCGCGCTGACAACGCGGCGAATGGGCAAATCCATGGCGGTGGCGAAATCAAAATCACGCTGGTCGTGCGCGGGAACTGCCATGATGGCACCGGTGCCGTAAAGCATTAACACATAATCGGAAATAAATATCGGCACGCGCTGCTGGTTCACAGGATTAATGGCATAGGCACCGGTAAACGCGCCGGTTTTTGCGTTGTCCTCCTGCCGCTGCCGCTCGGAGCGCGAAGCCGCTGTTTTTTGATATGCCGCAATCGCATCCCGCGGCTGGGCCGAGTTGAATCGCCAGACTTGCGGGATTCCCTCCGGCCAGGCTGACGGCACAATGCAATGTTCCGATTTTAAGTCCACCAGCGGATGCTCGGGAGCTAAAACAATGTATGTCGCACCAAACAGCGTGTCCGGGCGGGTGGTAAAAACCATCACGTCGCCGCGGTCCGCAATGTCAAAACGAACCAGCGCCCCCTCCGATCGGCCGATCCAGTTTCGCTGCATCATTTTTAATGATTCAGACCAGTCCAACGCATCCAGGCCGTCGAGCAATCGCTGGGCGTACGCGGTGATGCGCAACATCCATTGCCGCATCGGGCGGCGCTCCACGGGAAAGCCGCCAACTTCGCTTTTGCCGTCAATCACTTCCTCATTCGCCAGCACGGTACCCAAAGCCTGGCACCAGTTCACGGGGGCTTCGATCTCGTAGGCCAGGCGATACTGTTCCAGAATCCGCCGTTGCTCCAAGCCGTCCAAATCATTCCAGGTTTTTGCGCCCACTGATTCAGGCAATGCGCGTCGGCCGGATTGAAATTCCGCGATGAGTTCCGCAATGGGCCGTCCCTTTTGACGCAGCGGGTCAAACCAGGTGTCGTACAATTGGAGGAATATCCATTGGGTCCAGCGGTAATAATGCTGATCCGTCGTATTCACTTCGCGCTGCCAATCATAGGAAAATCCGATCGCCTGGAGCTGGGAGCGGAAGCGATCAATATTTTTCCGCGTGACCAGGGCAGGATGGGTATCGGTTTTAATGGCATACTGCTCGGCCGGCAGGCCAAATGCGTCCCAGCCCATGGGGTGCAGGACATTAAATCCGGCGGCCCGCTTATACCGCGCGACAATGTCCGTGGCGGTATAACCTTCGGGATGGCCGACATGCAGCCCCTCACCGGACGGATACGGAAACATATCCAGCACGTAATACTTCGGTTTAGCCGGATGGATATGCGAAGAGAATATCCGTTTGTCCCGCCAAATTTGCTGCCATTTTTTTTCGATGCTACTGGGGTTATAACCCGCCATGATTTCCAATCTCCAATTTTGATGTGGACAAAGGATACGAAAGCCTGCGCCGGGCCACAAGTAGCCGGAACAATTGCGGCAAGGAAATCCATCGTGGAAGAGTCACGCGCTTCTACCTGATATGGTATGATTCAACTGTTTTAATTCTCCGGCGGCACGGGCCGGGCCTGTGCAACCGGATGCCGGACATAAGGGTTGATATAAAGGTTTCCTCGCATGGAACAAACGCAGCGAATCGGCATTATCGGTGGATCGGGACTCGGGCAACATCTGCTTATGCCCGGCGACGGCAAGGCCGTGGATATTCAAACTCCATTCGGCCCGCCGGCGGCACCGCCGATTCTTGCGGACTGGAAAGGCATTCCAGTGGCCATTCTGGCGCGACACGGGCCGGGACATGTTTACAATCCGACGCAAATTCCCTACCGTGCCAATATATATGCGTTGAAAATGCTGGGTTGCCGATGGATTCTGGCATCCGGCGCGGTTGGTAGCCTGAATGAAAACCTGCATCCGCGCCAACTGGTAATGGTGGATCAGGCCATTGACCGCACGGTGCATCGCGCGGGAAGCTTCTTTGATCATGCGGCGGTGCATGTTGATTTCGCCGAGCCGGTTTGCGAGAAGCTGCGCCAAATTGTCTACGAAAGCCGCACTGATCTTGCTGCCGATGCGGTCGTGCATCCGCGCGGGACGTATGTGTGCATGGAAGGTCCGGCATTTTCCACGCGCGCGGAGTCCCGACTTCATCGCGGTTGGGGTGGAGATTTAATCGGCATGACACTTCTGCCGGAAGCTAAATTGGCGCGCGAGGCGGAAATCAGCTATGCCTCCATTGCTTTGATTACGGATTATGACGCATGGAAGCCCCATACCCCTGGACAGGCACCAATGGAACTCATGCGGAAAATTATCAGCCACCTGCAGGTCGCATCCGAGAACGCGCTGCATTTAATCCGGGCGGCTTTGGGGCGAATCTGGGAAGCCCGCACGGAAGATTTCCCGTCGCATCGGGCGCTGGAGCTGGCGATTTTCTCGGATAAAGCGAAAATAAATCCGGAGGCAAGACAGCGGCTGGATGTAATATGGGGAAAATATTTTCCTCGCGCGCAATAGCATAGCCCGCGGCCGGCATTATTTCGGTTATCGTTGAATAAATGGAGCCCCACACGCATGAACCCCCGGCCAACAGGTGACAGATCGCAGCACAAAAAGTCGGGCCGCGCTCCGGCAGCGGCGATAGCCGGTTTGTGCATGTTCGTTGCGAGCGGGGTGTTTTGCGCGGCCGCCGTCATGGAATCACCCAAGCCGGCCTTGCGGGTCCGCATTGTTCAACCGTCCGCACCGGGGCAAGGACGGACGGGGAGTTTCTCGCATATTGAGGTTAATGATTCTTTTGGTGCCCAGGACATGCTGCGTACCGCCAGGCGGCTGATTGCCAGCGGCCACCTCACACAAGCGGTCCGGACTTACCAGCACATTGCTTTAAAATACGGCAACAGCGTCACAAAACAACCGGACGGCAGTTATCAATCAGTGCGTAAGCATGTCTGGAAGCTCCTTTTGGCCATACCGGCGGTGCAACACGGCCTGTACAATCAGATTTACGGATTAAAAGCCCGGCAGGTCATCGATCTGGCGCGGAGAACCCATTCGCTATTCAGCTTGACCGCCGCCTGTGAACGCTATTTTGCCACGAATGCCACCGGCACGGCATTACAATTTGTGGCCGCCCGAGAGTTTGAACGAGGACGATTTTCCTTAGCCGCGCGACTGTGGATTCAGTTGATCAAACACCCGGCGATGTCCTCCCAACAGCCGGTATTATTGCACGATGCCGTGGTCGCGGCATGGCTGGCCGACGAAAAGAATCTCGCCGGAACGCTGTTAATAAAGCTGGAAAAAGCCGCGCCGAACGCAACGGGCAATATCGGGGGAAAGCGCGTGAAACTCCTGGCTGACGCCCGGCAGGTACTTCGGCGGAGAACTCCATATCATGCGTCCATGCCGGCGGGAATCTGGCCAACGTTTGAAGGTAACTTCAAGCGAAATGGCGTGGCCGCGCACGGAACCCTGCCGGCCGCGGTGATGTGGACAAAGCCTTTGAATGCCTTTGCACAAAATCACGCCTCCAATTCGGCGTCGCTGCAGTATCAGAACGAACTGCGCCAATTTCTACCGGCATTCGGTCTGAATGTTGATCCGGCCACGGGAAAAACTTCCGGCGATGTGCTGTACTCTTTCCCCACCTGCCGCAAAGGCATTTTGTATCTGAATCTGCAGGATCGCATAAAAGCGGTGGACATTAATTCCGGTTATACGCTTTGGCAATACCCGCACGGTGCACTTCCAGCCGACAGCGCCACCGCCGATCTGGCCACACTCATCAGTGAACTTGATCATTACTCCTGCACACTGGAAAACGGAAAATTATACACCGTGCTCACCCGGCCCGGCGGCCCGGCGCAGATTCCCACGCAATTTGGAATGCCATCTGCCAAACTGGAAATCGTATGCCTTAACGCGACGACCGGCGCGGTACAATGGCGGGATGCGGCGGCCGATATGATGCCCGGCGAAACGGGCCGAAATGTCTGGCCGGCCTGCATTCCCATTGCCGATCATCACGCCGTTTTTCTTGTTGTGGCGGCCACGCAACCCGGCACCGGCATGAATGAATTGAGCCTCGTGCGCTTAAACGCCGCAACCGGCGCGCGGCAATGGACCCATTATCTGTGCACCATTACCGGGCCGGCTTATGGCGTGTCACCATTTAACACCATCAACGTCATCCCGGCCATGGCGGATAATATGATTTATATCTCCACCGGGCTGGGTGCCGACATGGCCATTAATGCCGACTCCGGGCAGGTACGATGGCTGCGGCTCAATAACGTCGCATACACCCCATTTACCAATATGCAATATGGCATTGTCCGGCGCATACCGCCCTGGCGCATGAATGCGCCGGTGGTTACCGGCGGGCGACTGATTTGCATGGACAACGGCTTTGGAAGCGCTACACATCTTCATGTATACAATCGTTGGACGGGAGCCAAACTTCTCTCCCTGCCCTGCCGTTCGCTGCATCATGCCACCATGCTTCTGGGTGTCATTCATGGAGCGATGATCCTTGCGGGCCGACGAATATGCGCGGTCAACATTAAAACCGGGCAGCAGATCTGGGCCGGCGGGCTGATCCACTCCTTCGGGACGCTTGCCGGACGTCCATTTCTAACCAGAGATGATATTTACGTACCTCTTAATACCGGACTGCTGCTGGTGAATTCCCGTACCGGAGCCACGGACACCATGGCGAAATGGCCCGCCGGCAGCGGGGATTCCGCGGGCAACCTGCTGGTAACCGCCCATGAGGTGGTGGTGGTCAACGATCATCTCACTGCCGGTTATGCCCGCTGGAAAGATGCTCTGGCCTATCTCACCGGCCGCATCCATGCCCATCCTGACGAACCGGAGCCATACCTTACGCTCGCCGAAGTCGCATTTCGGTCCAATCACGAATCCCTGGCCCAGGGCATGCTCAGCCGCGCTGTGACTTTGGCCCGGGGCGATATACAAAGCCTGCCGACTGCGGCGGGCCGGATATTCCGTGTGTGCATGACCTTTGCCCGTGATGAAGCCCGTAAATCAGGCGCGAACACCGCTGAATTATTTTATCTGAAAAAAGCCAACCTTATCGCCAATCAGCCGGATCAACAGGTTCAATGGCGCATGGCCATGGCCCGCTGCTATTTGCGGACAAAGCAGGCGGTTAAGGCCATGACGCTGCTCGAACAGATCCTCGCGCATGGACCGTTGCGGGCGGCGGCGGTGGATTATCGGGGCGTAAAACTGGCGGCATCCGCGGCGGCGCGGTCCATGATCCAACTCGATATCATCAATGCGTTTGGAACAAAGATTTATGCGCCGTGGGAGCTTCGAGCGCGGAAGCTTCTCGTGCAGGCACAAAGTGAAAAATCGGCGGTCCCGTTGCAGCGCCTTATTTTGCGGTATCCCAACAGCACCGCGGCTTTGCGGGCGGCACAACTGCTGTCCCGCCATTTTGCCGCGCGGCGACAATGGAGCCGCGCTTATGATATGCTGCTGTGGACGCGCCTAGCCCCGCCAACCACGCCGATGGATAAAGCCTGGCGGCTGTCGCGGCTCTGTTCGGCGCTTTCGCATCTGCATCATTACAACGAGGCCCTGGTTCTGGCGATGCGCGGCACGCGCGATTTTGCCGCTTACCATTGGAAAGGCCGACGGACGTGGACGTTCGCCGGCTACGCGCGGCACATCAAACAAACCGCCCCCGCCCGCGCGGTGTATCGCCGAGCCACCCTCAACGCCGCCATCGGCTCGCAACTCGCGGTATCCGGGGCCATGCACGGTGATCTGCTGGAACCGCTTGAGCATTCGCCACGGTATCGGCGCTACAATATGTTTCTCATGGGCAGCAAAGTTCCGGGCGGATATGACATTTCGGCCCGGCACGTCGCAGGTTTGAAGCCCATCTGGCACCTTCCGCTGAAGGGGGTACGCCGCGCGATGCTTGTCGGCTACTGGAAAAGCGCCGCCATTATCGCCACCAATAATCAAGTCATGGCCGTTAACGCGGACACGGGCCGTGTGAAGTGGACACAACAGCCACTGACAACGGGGCGCCACCCCGGCTTTTTAACGCCGGCCCCAAACGCCATGATGCCCGCCATGCAACGAATGGTTATGCTGCAAAATGGCATCATGATCAACGGTGGCCTGCCCGGATACAACGTCATATCTCCAAAATTTGCCGCACAATGGCGGGAATCGCTGATTCAGCGCTATCTGGGCGTTTCCAGCTTCCGGCTGATCAAAATGCTTCCCGGTGGGCTGCTGGTGGCCGGGATGCAGGGCCTGACGGTGTACAATCCACTTGATGGAAAGCCACTGTGGAAGAGCGCCTCCGTGTTGCGAAAATACGGAACCATTGCGTTTATACGGCAAACACGCCGCTACTTTGCCGTCGCCATGAACCTGCCCATTAACCGCATTGTATTAATCAGCCGGCGCAGCGGCCGCATCGCGGGCATTATGCCGGCCAATTCCGCCGATCACTTTTTCTGGATGCAAGCCGACCCCGCGGGCAGATTGCTGCTGTGCGGCCAAAGGGGCGCGGCGATGTTTGATCCCGCCTTAAGCATCTCCGCGCCAATATGGAGTCGAAACGATCTGCATGATGCGTTCCCGACGGCCGCGAGCCTGACCGTGGACGGCCTGATCATGCCCACGGCCACCGGCATGACGTGCATGAATGTAACCAGCGGCGCAATAAGGTGGAATCAACCGGGGTTGAATGCGGGACTTACCTCCAGCGGCATGATCTGGATGCAAACCGCCCTGAATCGAAATACGCTGGTCATGCTCACGCCGCGAAATCTAATGGCCATCTCCACCCGCACAGGCCAAATTGCATGGAAAGCTGAATTTGTCATGCAGACGCGGCCTCCGTTGACGGCGGCACAAATCGGCGATCCGGATATTGTGGCCATGGCCCAGGGACCGGTGGGGCCGACGCCTGATGTCATGCACCTGTATCTGATTAATCAAAAAGACAGGCAGGGGCGGCTGGATAATGGGTCGATTGTGCTGGATCAGCAGCTTACACGATCCAACGGTGATGCACAGGCACCGGACATACAATCGTGGCTGCTGGTCAATGGCGGAATATTGTTTGAAGTCAATGGCGTCGTATTCTATTGCCATACATAATGGAAGGGGCGCGCCAATTATCAGGTCGCGCCCATGGACGCTTTAAGGAGTTGCATTGTGACAGGCGATACGGCAAATACCCGAGGGAATAACCACCAGACCGCCACGGCATCCGCACATCCCGTGCTGCTGGGATTTTTGCGGCAGGCCCGTTATGTCGCGGCATGCATTATTACGGGTGTACTGTTTCTTTTTCTGGCTCGCACAGTTATTCCATCTCCGAATATGGACGGCACCCGTGCTTTGGCGGCCGGTCCGGCTGTATCGCTGGCGGCTGAATTGGCAATGATCGGCGGCCTGGTGGCGGCCATTGCCATCGGCACACTGCTGACATGGCCCGATGCGCCTCATGCCGGACTTTTCATTGCATCGGTTGGCTTGATTTTCCTGGCCTGCCATTGGGGTCCGATCACATTGCTGCTGGCCCTGCACCAGAGCGATTTAGCCGGGGCCTATCGCACGCTGGCGTTGCAAAATATTTTCTGGCTGTTCTATATTCTAATCGGTGAGGCGCTTTCGCGCGGTATTTATGAATTGATCGGCTCGCGAAACTGGCCGCTTTATATCGGGCTGCCGTGGCCGGTAAAAACGAATTCCACAAACGCTTCTTCCGCCGCCGGCTATCCATCTTTTGCCAATGTGCTCGTTGACAGCCTGCCATATCGTCCCGCGGCCGGGCGGATTGGACAAAATCTTCTGGCATTTATTTCCACAATCATAGCGGCGGGATTTTTTCTTTTTCTGCTGTTGAAATCACAGCAGCCCGGACAGGCGATTTTTGCCTGTTCCGTTGCTTTTGCCGCCGCCGCGTTTATCGCTGCGCTTATCGCACCGATGGCTGACGCGTGGGTTATCTGGATTACGCCGCCGATTATCGCCGCCGCCGGTGGTTTTCTCGCACCCCACTTCCCACAGCCGTATCCCGCCCACACCGGTTTGTTTCTCATGCGCACATTACCCATTTATTACAATTCCGCGGGACTGGCGGGGGCTATTTTCGGCTATTACGGCGCGGTGCGAACACACTTTCGTCGCGTCGTGGAAATTGCTCCATTGAACGCCCCGTCCTGAAAAAAGCCGGTAGCGCAGAACCTGCTTTGTTTATATGGTTGGCCGCGCTGCGGCGAATGAATTGCAAAGAATGATCGGCATGGCAAAAAAAGAGCTTACGATTTCCCTGGCGGCCAAATGCCAATTGCTCTTCGGATTCGCCGTACTGGTCATTATCGCCGGCGCTCTGGCGGTACCATGGCAACGCATGGAACAGCTCACGAGTCGTGAGCCGGTCTATGAAGCCCGAATTGCGGCGGATATGACGCTGCGGGAAGTTCACGAACAAAAAAGCGACGCCAAAAACGGGGATCAATCAGCCATTCTCTGGCAGGCGGCGCATTTACGCCGGTTGCATTATCCCCAACCAACCATCGCCATGCTTCAGCGCCCCGGCACGGTTCCGACCCATGTTACCGCCTTTGAAGCATCCGCGATTCAATATTTTCTTAAACACTCCCGGCAGAATCAGTATGGAACATTATCGCAGGGGATTCCCCACCATCCTGTTTACCAATATGCCGCCGCGGTGCGTGCTTCAGTAAGTTGCCTGCGTTGCCACGCTCAATGGCGTGCATGGTTGTATCCACCTGGCGGCAAATCGCCTAATTCCCCGGCGGGCGTTGGAATATCGGCGGCGAAGGCGGCAACTGCGCCGCTTATGCCCACCGTGCCACCGCTGGTAGCCATTGTCCACGTCGCCATGCCCGTCACACCGGACCTTGACCAACTTCTTCTGAACCGCGTGGTTATTGTGGTGTCCGGTCTGATCGGCGGTTCGCTGGCCATTATTGTGTTTTATCTCATAACCACCCGCCTGATTCTGCAACCGGTGCGGGTGTTGCGCAACACCGCTGAGAAAGTCTCCAAAGGAGATATGGATATTCGATCGGCAATCTCCACGGGTGATGAATTTGAGCAATTATCCGACACGTTTAATACGATGCTCGCCACGCTCAAAGCGTCGCAGGACCAGTTGGAAGCCACCAATCGCAGTCTTGATACGCGGGTTGGGGAATTGGCGCAATCCAATACTGACCTGTTTCAGGCCAGTAAAATGAAATCCGAATTTCTCACCAATGTCAGTCATGAATTGCGCACGCCGCTTAATGCCATTATCGGCTTTGCCGAACTTCTCTCCACCGCCAAACCCTCCGCCGATGACCCGCGTTGGAACCGCTACATTGACAATATCCTCACCAGCGCCCGGCAACTATTGGAACTTATCAACGATCTTCTGGATTTAGCCAAAATTGAGGCCGGAAAAATTGTACTCCGCACCGAGCGCATCAACGTCCCGGATGTCTGTGAATCGCTGGTCAATTTCATGCGTCCGCTGGCTCAGAAGAAAAATATTGAACTATCGCTTTCGGTTCACGGATCAATACCGCTGGTCAGCACCGATCCGGCGCGATTTCAACAAATTCTCTATAACTTTCTCTCCAACGCCATAAAATTTACACCCGCCGACGGGCGCGTGACCATCTCCGTTGCCACGCGGGATGCCGACCATGTGCAGGTAGCCGTCACCGACACCGGCCCCGGCATTGCCCCGGAACACCATGCGGGCATTTTTGAAAAATTTAATCAATTGGATGCCTCGGTAACGCGGCGCCACGGCGGCACCGGCCTGGGGTTGACCATCAGCCGCGAACTGGCCAATATGCTTAACGCCAAAATTGAACTGGTCAGTGATATCGGCAAAGGTGCCACCTTCAGCCTTATTATCCCGCTTGCCGCCAGCACGCAATAGCGAATTCCGCCAAGCGGCTTTGTTATTGGTCTTATTCCACCATGTCGCCGCATTTTCATTTGGCTTCAGTCATGTTGCCCGCCGCGAAACTGCGGGAGTGGCATGTCATTTTCGCACCCTTGGACGCCTTTGCGTGCGCGCCGGATTATGCTGGGACACCCAGAGCATTACGGATGCAAACGAGCTGGCTTTACCCGCGGATGGCGATAACGCAGACCGCCGTGTGCCGCAAGAAAATCCGTGCGGATCAGCGCAAAGCAGATCACCATTAACACGGCACCAATGGAGATGGCGGCACACAGACCTTTGAGCATCCGGCCCCGCCCATCGGATTGCACCGGCGCGTGAAGCAGGCAAAACGCCTCATTGTGAATTTTATCCGCGGCCACACCCGCGCTGCGCAGGGCCGAAATCATCGTGCCGGTAAATCCGCCGGGACCGCAAATCCAAAATGTTTTTCCCGTCAAATCACCGGAGCAGTATTTCCGGATCAGGTCTATATTGATATGCCCTTTTTCACCGGTCCAATGTTCATCCGGGCGGCTTATCACATGTGCCACGCGCACGAGTCCGCCGCTGCGATTCTGAAACGCCGCGAGTTCCTCATAAAAGGGAATCTCGGCGGATGATTTATTGGCGTACAACAACAGAACGCGCCGATTTTCGGCACGATCGGTAATCCAGCGCAACATGCTGCGAAAGGGCGTGATGCCGATGCCCGCGGCGATGAAGACAAGCTCATCATCGGCGGAATGAAACCGATGGGAAAAACGACCAAACGGACCGTGCACCGCTACCAAATCCCCCGGTTTGGACGCACCGATGGTGCGCGTGAAATCACCGAGTTCCTTGATGGCCAGCATCAGGCCGTCCGGCTCACTGGGACTGGAGGCAATGGTCCAGGCATGTTCTTCACCCGGCGCATCCGCGCCGGAACGGCTAAAATGAAAAAAAGCGAACTGCCCCGGTTCGTAACGCAACGCCCGCCCGCCATTGGCTGGTTGCAGTTTCACCTGCCACAATCCGCGGCTGATTTCGCGGACGTCGGCAATTTGATAGCGGAAGAACTTCAGTTGGCCGGGGCGGAAAATCTGGCTCCAAAGAATCGACCAAAACGCCGCCGCCACTGCAATCAACACCACCACACGCAGCGGCCAGGGGGCAAACGCCCCGCTGGAAAGCAATCCGTGCACAAAAGCCACCACCAAAACCGCCAGCCCCAGGAGCCGATGGGTTAATTTCCATTTTTCAAATTCCAGCCGCAGCCCCGCGCGATAAATACTGATAACAATCTGTCCGGTCATTAAAAGAATGGCAAGTCTTCCAAGCTGCAAATGCCAGGGCAGCCACAGCCGCGTAAGCAGGCCGATATTCAGATACGACAACAATGCCAGATGCGCGATAATGGCGCAGAAACCCACCAACGCCATTCGGCGGTGAAAAAGCATTACCGCATCCAGACCGAAGGGCTGGGCAACCCAGTTGTAGCGCGCGGCAAGGATGAAACTTGTGGCGATGATCATTAAACCGACCAGGCCAAAACCCAACGCTATCTGTTTAATAAACTGGCCGGCCGGAACATGCCCGTGCGTGGCCGCCAATGCCAGCGGCAACATCAGCGCGGCGCAATATAACGCAATCAACAACACGGCGCGGAGGCGTGAACCGCCGGCGGCAGTGCCCGGAGCATCTACCGCAATCGTTGAGTCAATTTCCATTTCAGATACATCCATCTTGACAAACCTTTATTATTACGCCAATGGCCGGCAAGCACCATCACCGACACCTGTAATTTCGCGTGGAAC
>JAJYZY010000072.1 GCA_021799715.1 Planctomycetota bacterium
TCACGCCCGTTGGCGGAAAAGCTGCGACCGGCATGCCCGGACACACGGGAAAACTCAAATCGTCATATATGATTGTCTATATATGATTTCGCCCTGCGGGTATGTACCCTTCCAATTATCACCGGTTGACGTGTTGTAATAATTTGGGTTTGACGTGGAAAGCTTCGGGCGATCGGTAAGATATGGGATCATCACATTCTGGACATACGGCGTCAGCCAGGGGGCGGAATCCGGCTTGCCGGTGGCGTATCCGCCGGTCAGGTATTGAAAGCCCGGATTCGGGGCGTAGTACAGATCCCACCAATTGTTAAGCATTAATGGCAGTACACCACGGTTTGAACTGCTGTATTCCAATGTGGCCTGTCCCAAAGAACGCAAATTTGCCTGGCACGCCACGTTATAGGCCGCAGCCTTGGCTTTGGCCAATGCCGGCAGTAGCAAGGCTATAAGCAGTGCAATAATGGAAATAACCACCAGCAGTTCAATAAGTGTAAACCCTTGAACCGTGCCGAGGTAGCCTTCGGGCTTTGTGGAACGTTTCATGATCGAATCTCCTAAAAACACTTCCAAGAAACAACGGGTGTGGCCTCAAAAGCTCTTCTGACAAGATTATCAAGAGCTTCTGCCAACCTTCTGGATTTAACTCTAATCCACGCGGCCCCCCCACGCTAGGTGTAATTGCGCAGAAAAATTAAGATAATGCGACACGCGCCGAACTTCGTATAATTGGAGGGTACAAAGGCGTCCGGAAGCTTGGAGGACCTGTCATGAATAGTGAACCCGTTGTTGGAATTCTCGTGGATTATCTCTCCCATTATGGCCGCAACGTCATTCTCGGCGTCGGGCGGTATTTGCGAATGCATCATCGCTGGACGCTCGTGGGAGAACCGCGCCGCGTGGTGGCGCCAATCGGAAATCTTAGAACCTGGCGAGGCGATGGTGTGATTGCGCATGTAGAGGATGACCAGAGACGAGACAAAGTACTGGCTATGAAAAAAAGAGGTATTGCAGTTGTGGATGTCGGAGGCGTAATTCCTGGCCTCCCGTTGCCTCAGGTCACACCGGATGATGAGGCGATTGGCAGGATGGCTGCGGATTATTTTATAAACCGAGGCTTCCGCCGTCTGGCATTTTCCGGGCTGGCCGGGCACGCCGCAGCGGACAAACGCCTGAAAGGCTTCCGTGATCGCGCGGCGATGGCCGAAGCAAGAGTCTCGGTTTTTGAACCGCAACATCTGCACCGCTATTCCGGCGGGACGGAGGCCGATGTTGGCGAACTCGGTCATTGGGTACAATCTCTTCTCAAGCCGGTGGGGATTTTAGCCTGGCATGATGGACGCGCTCGACAAATTGCCGATGCCTGTTACCGCATCGGCGCGCGGATTCCCGAAGACGTCGCGATTGTCGGCGTGGATGATGATGAAATAAATTGTGAATTGGCCGATCCGCCGTTGTCCAGCGTGGCTGTTCCCATTGAGCAGGTGGGATATCAGGCGGCGGTGATGTTGGCGGAGCTGATGGCAGGTAAAACAGGTGTCCACACGCGAATGGTCATACCGCCGATTGGGGTTGTCACCCGCCGCAGTTCCGACAGCCTGGCCATCGAAGACCCTGAACTTGTGGAGGTTCTGCGTGTCATTCGTGATCACGCGCGAAAGCCATTGAGCGTCAATGAATTGCTGCGTATTGTTCCCATGTCCCGGAGGAATATGGAGCGACGATTTCAGACTATCATCGGACATTCCCCGCATGCGGAAATTGAGCGCGTGCATCTGGAACAGGCCAAGCGGCTTCTCGCGGAGACTGACTGGCCGCTGCCGCGTGTTGCCGCCGAATCAGGCTACAATAGCCACGAACATTTCACCCATACGTTCCGGAACAAAATCGGTGTGGCACCGGGAGCCTATCGCCGCCGCTATCGAGATCAGCGCTCGCTTCCGTCATCCAAACATGAACGCTGAATTTAACGCACACCGGCTCAACACGTTACAAAGTTCACGCAGGCAATCAGGTGTTTGGTGATATAGCCGCAACGCGACCGCGGCCTGAATCTTTCCGGCGGTGTGTTTAGCTCGTAAAAGAATTACCAGTAAGACAGTGCATCACATATTGCTTGAAATTGTGCCCGAAACGTTGACTGGGGTGCTGTTCACAGCATCACCGCTGGGCACATCAATCTCCGCCTGGCTGATTCGGCCAGTAGAAGTACCAGCCGGCCCAGTTATAGTTCCACACATTCAAGTAGCTGTTGGCTCCGGTGTACCCGGAGAACAGCGATGGGCGGCTATTCAGCGGCGGCATGTGGGCCATTGCCCAGTTGTATCCCGTTAAAGTATTCGAATTCTGGCCGGTTGAATAATCATAAAAGGTCGGATAGCTGATGCCGTTAACGTGCCCGTCAGCATATAAAATATTCTGAAATGACGGCACATCCGGATTGGTATAACTGGGATGATTAATCAGATACATATTGCCCTGCCCGCTCATCGGTACGCCATCCTGCTCCTGATTGTTGCCACCCCACGCCACTGCATCGGCGGCAAGTATGGATTGTGGAGAGTCCTCATCAGTGGTGGCTGGTTCATTGATGCGATTGCCCCAGACAGGCGTTAACGCTCCATTGTAACCGCTGGTCTCCACCATTCCCTGGCCGGCGAACAAAGATCCCTTCGGCAAACCATTGGTCAACTGCGTAAAACTGTTGCGGGTACGATCAACCGTGCCGCCAACATACATATATGTATCGGTAATCCAATAACCCCAGTCGCCCGGTTGGTCGCCTGCGTAAAGGGTATCCTGGTAACTGGAACTTGGGCAAATCATCCACGGTGCCAGTCGCACATAGGTATTGGTTTTGGGCGCTCCACCCAAGCCGTTATTCAGGCCCCAGGTGGTTGGGTCGTAGCCGGTATAACCCCAATTGCTGGTGTTGAGTCCGGAAATATATGGAATCTCCAGGCCGCTTAAAGCGCTGGAAACGGGACTGCCGAAGCTGGACATCAATGTAACCGAACCGGTTCCTCCATATTGCAAAAAAGTGGAGTACGGTGTGCCGAAGCGCCGCCAGTCAGCACCATACTGACTGGTATTTTCATCCGTGGGATCGTTATTAAGAATCAACGGAAAAATGCAGCCATTCACCGGATCTTGGGATATGCCATATTTAGGAAATGAACTCTGAGCATTGCCATTGCCAAATCCCCACGCCGCCGGGAAAAAGCCCTTGTGATCTTTGGCAAACAGCAGTGATGCCTGCCCCCACGTTAACAAATTCGCCGCGCATGAGGTGCGATTGGCTATTTCACGCGCTTTGCGCATGGCGGGCAGGATAATGGCGATCAGCAACAGAATAATGGTTACAGTGACCAGGATTTCAATAAGTGAAAATCCATGATTTTTACGCAGGCTGAACATATGTTGTCTCCTGGCTCGGCACGGGTGAGCAGGCAGCCTTATGCCGGTCACTTTACAGCGGGCGCGCCGATGCGGTTTCCCACGATATCCTTCGGATGGCGTCCGATTGGGCGTATACGGATAACTCAAAAATGGACGTTGGCCGGGCGTCTGATAAATTTTTCATAACAAATATGTGTTTCATGCGTTATAATACCGATGGAAATAACCGGGTTCGCCGGTGCTTGGACCGTAATCCAATTGCGTATCCCGTTTGGGGTGTCAGCTATGACCGCCATTAATCCCGCCAGTCCGCTGCCGGAGGATTTCCAGCACATCCTTCAAAAATTGGAGGAGGCGGGCAACCGTTTTCGTGCTGCGATGTTTATCGGTGCGTTGGCCCGGTTCGCGGCATGGGTGGTGCCCGTCGCCACCGCCGCTCTTTTGTTGGCCGGTTTCTTTGGATCGCAGATCGCGGCGGAACTGGTGTGGTTGCTGCTGGCGACCATACCGGTTGCGGTGATTTTGGGCTACTGGTGGTTCCTGCACGATATGATCTGGAAGCGACCGGCGTATGGCCAGATCGCCCGCTGGGTGGAAGAGCAGGCCTCTGCGCAACAGTTGCCGCTGGATAATCATTTTATCAACGCGATACTACTGGCTGATGAGTTTGAAAAACTCCCGCCCGCCGCCGCCGGCCGAGCCGATACGCGCAGAGTACTGATTCCGCAGGTGCTCAAGGAAATCAGCGGTAACATTGAAACACGGAATCTTTCCGAAATAGCACCCTGGCAACAGCAACGGACCGTCTGCATGCGCGCCGGCGCGATCATTCTGATTTGTGGTTTCATCGCGCTTGTTTTTCATGGGCAGATGTCCCACGGTTTAGCGGTACTCTCCGCGCCGGGCAAATTTGTTCCGACGCAGGGTATTGCACAAATCATTGCCGTGCAGCCGGGCAATGAGACCGTTCTTGCCGGCGAGCCTGTCGATTTCATGGCGCGTATCAATACTCCGCGGCATGAACTTGTCCCCACGGCTTTATTTCTCCATTTTCACAGTGGCGTCCGGAAAAAAGTATCCATGGTTGCCTTTGGTCGCAATAACAGCACGTTCCGCTTTCATCTCGACAGCGTGGCCGAAGATTTAACCTATATGGTTCAAGCCGGCGGCACGCAAAGCCTGAAATATCACCTGACGGTTCTCCCGAAAATCGCCCTGCAACAATATCAGATTCGTATTACCGCTCCGGCGTACACGCAACTGCCGCCGCGCACGGTCACGCTTTCCGGAAAAGCGTTTAATCCGGCGGTGGCTTCAGTCACGGTTCCCTTTGGCAGTAAAATCTCGTTGACCGCCAGGCTGGATCACACGGTGATGGGCGCTTCGGCACTGGTTGAAATACGCGGCGGGAAAACACTGTCCGCAAGTTCCAGCAACCAGAAAACGTTTTCAATCTCATGGATTGCCGACCACACCGTGCATTATAACTGGCTGATCAACGATTCGCACGGCAATGCGTTGCAGCGTTTTCCCGCATCTTCCGAATCGGCCCCGGATCGATTACTGATCCGAGTCACCCCCGACGCCCCTCCGATGGTTCATGTTTTGGTGCCTCATAAGAATATCTTTGCCTTGCCCGGAGCTGCAATTGCACTGGAGGCCCAAGCCACCGACGACTATGGCCTGACCGCCATGACCCTGCAAACTGCCGTTGGAAACAACGCTTTTACCACAATTCGCCAATGGCAGATTCCAAATGCGGAAAATGGCAAACCCGCGACAGTGTCAAAGATCCGCGATATGCTGGCGCTTCCCAAGCATCAATATCATCTGGGCCAAACGCTTCATTATCGCTTTACCGCTACTGATAATAGGCAAATCTCCATCGGTGCAACCCAGTACGGTCCGCAGACCGCCTTTGGACGCGTCTATTCCATAAAGTTACAAAGTTCCGCAACCTCCGCCATCAGCCGAAGCCGGTGGTCCCGCTTGGAACAACGCCTGGAAAAAATGCTTGCCCGGCAACAGGGGTTAATTGTTCTTGCCAATGGCATTTACACGTTGCCGCCCCTGACAATGGTACATAAAACCGCGTCCACCGTGGCCGGTGGACAACGTGATTTGCGGCAATATATGGAAAGCACCTATAAACACTTCCCGTTTATCCACTCCATGGACACCATTCAACAGGCCCTGCATGTTCTAGCGAAGGGCGATGCGGCAGTAGCTGTGGCGCGCGCGGATGACCTCGGTCTGATTTCCGATGCTGGTGCGGTGAAACTGGAATTTCACAAACTCCACACCCATCAGCTCAATGTGCTCAACGCTCTGAAAGCGCTTTTGGCCATGGCCGGTGCGAAAGCCGGCGGCATTGATTCCGTTGTATCGCACCAGGGTACTAATTTTCCAGACCAGGGAAGGGAACAGTGGCGGCAATTGTCGCTGGCGTTGAAGAAATTGGAGAAGCAACAACGCGGCGTGATGAATACATCCATGAAACTGGCGCAAAAGCCCATCAATCAGTTTGACGCGAAAGACAAAAAGGAGTTGCTCAAAGCTCAGGCTGTCGAAGACAAATGGTCGAAATTCCTCAATCAGAAACTTGTCAACATCAGCAACCTCACCGAACAGGATCAGGCCAATGCTTCCCTTAAGGATGATCTTGCGCAGATGAATGTGGACTTGGCCATGGCCAAAGGAGCGCTGGCGGCCAAAGCGATTAAAATCGCCACGCCATTGGAGCAGGAAGGCTTGGAAGACGCCAAAAAACTCTCGTCGAATATTGAAAAGTGGCTGTTGCAAAAGCCCGATACCTACAAGTGGGAAATGGAGGAGCCGGTCACCCAAAATGATGTTCCCGTGCCGCCGTTGCCCGCGCAGCTTTCCGATATGATCGGCAAGCTTCTGCAGCACGAAGAAGACCTCACCAGCGATATGGAAAGCCTCGGCAGCAAATGGAACGATTCCATGAATAAAGGCCTGGGCTGGGGGGCCATGGACGGCCCGATCAGTGACATGAGCGCGCAGGGCGTTACCGGCAATACCATGCCCAAAAATGATGAAATTCAGGGTCGCAGCGGCTCCGGTCGCGAAGGCCGCGCCAGCGGTGAAATGGTCGGTGCCACTGCCACGGACAAAGGTGGCCGCCGCACACCCACCCGGCTCACCGGTGATCAGTTCAGTTCGGGTCAGATTAAGGACAGTTCCAAACAGCCGCCCGGCGGTGCCACCGGCGGCGGCAAGGCCTCCGGTTATGGCGGTTCAGGACTGGAAGGTCCGGCTCCATTGGGCATGCAAAAGGATATTAAACGCATGGCCGGAATTCAGGCCCAGTTGCTGAATCAAACCGATCGCCTGCGCATTGAACTGCGTGCCGCCGGATTTAATAATTTCAAGCTCATTGAATCAGCGGTTCTGATGCAGGATGCGCAAAAAGCCATGAACCAGTATCGTTATCACACCGCGTTGCTCTATGAGAAGCTGGCCAATCAGAGCTTAAACACCGCACACGTTCTCAACCAGGCCCAATCGCGACTGACACTGGACAATTCCACCGTTGGCCACAAGACAGTGCACAAACTCTCTGATTCCATGCTTGGAGCCATGCCCAAAGGTTATGCCGATCCGGTGAAAGCCTATTTTGAAAAATTATCGCAACCGTCGTCGCAGTAGCCTGAATGTCCGGTTGCACGCCCAAAATCTTGGAAAGTCATGTAGCGGTTATTTCGAGAGCTTTTTATTATCTAAGCCGGTACGGGGTATTCGTGTTCCGCTTGGCGACCCCAGTCAACTGACCGCGGGCTTCCACCGCTCAGGGGCATAACACCGACGGAATATTTGTTGTCCGAGCCATATATTGGTACCGGAATCGCCTTCCGGTAATGGGCGTTAACGCTCATTGGTTACACAATACTTTCCCGCGCCGTTTGCACACCGGGGTGCTTTGAAGTAACTTCAAACCAGTGTTAAAACCGCCATTGGAGGCTGTGAAGCAAGCGGCGGCTTTGCGCGTGGTCGTTGGTGCAACGGCGGATTCGTGGAAATGATGCGGCACGACAAAAAAAAACTCAATGCGGATCGCCCGCGATCCGAGTCGGCGGGGGGCGTCGAGCAACCCGAAGGGGAATCAAGATCGGGCTTGACATCCTCCATAATATGGTCGCCGCCCCCTAATAATGCGCGTGGTGATCCCAATGAGTTCAGTAATTTTGAACTCATTAAACAGATGTTTCAATTTGTGCGGCCGGTTAAATGGATGGCGGTGCTGGCGTGCCTGTTGGTGGGTCTGGGCGTATTTCTGGAAATATCTTCCGTGGATCTCACGCGAGTCGTCATCAACACCGTGGGTGTCGGACTGGGGACGGCGGGCGTCGCCGGGACGCAACGGCCAAACTGGAATGCATTTCGCCATGGGTCGCTGCATGTGGCGTTGATTCTCATTGGCCTGTTGACGCTGTTTATCGCGCTGTCCAGCATTTGCAATTTTTTCCGCAGTATCGTCAACACCCGATTAAGCATGGATATGGTGTTTTACATGCGCTCGGCGGTGTATGATCAGCTTCAGCAGGTGGGCTTTTCATTTCATGATGCCCATTCCAGCGGGCAATTAATCAACCGCGCTTTATCCGATCTGCACAATGTCCGATTTTTTGTCAATCTTGCACTGGTCTCGATCGCGGAAATCGTCGGCTACACCATTGGCTACAATATTTTAATTGCCACGATTAATCCATGGGTGGGGCTGGCGTCCCTGCTGCCTGTGCCGTTCTGGATATGGTATATCCTGAGGTTTGGAAAAAAAATGAGGCCCGTGCAGCGGGACCTGATGGCCACGGGTGATAAACTCGTCAATGTTTACAGTGAAAATGTCGCGGGCGTTAATGTCGTCAAGGCGTTTGCAACGGAAACCACGGAAACCGGAAAATATAACCTTACCGCGGATACATATTTTTCACAGGTGATGACCACCGTGGGCATGTGGGCGAATTTTATTCCCGTCATACGCGGGATAGCCACCGGCGCGAATCTGCTGCTTTTTTTTCTCGGTGCACTGCTGGCGGTGAGCGGAAAATTGCACGCCGGTGATATTCTCGTTTTTGGCGTTGCAATGGGGGCCATACTCTCACGCCTCCAGCAGATCAATCAGATCGCCAATCAATATCAGATGGCCGTGGTATCGGCCCGGCGATTTTTTGAAATTCTCCATGCGTATCCCAGTATTCCGGAATCTCCCGGACAACCTCCCTTGCCGCGCGGACCGGGGGCTGTGGAATTTGCCGGCGTGACCTTCGGCTATCAGCGGGATAAGCCGGTGTTGAAAAATATTTCTTTCAAGGCTTCTCCCGGTTCCGTCGTGGCGCTGGTTGGCCCAACCGGTGCCGGAAAAACCACCATGATGCAGCTATTGGCTCGGTTCTATGATCCGCAGGGCGGAACCATTATCGTCGATGGCCATGATATTCGCACGGTCTCCCTTCGCTCGGTGCGGCAGGCCATGGGCTTTGTTTTCCAGGAAACGTTCCTTTTTTCAGACACCGTGATCAACAATATCCGCTATGGTGATCCCACGGCGTCCGTTGAACAGGTGGAGGCCGCGGCGCGCATCGCCCAGGCCCATGAGTTCATCATGGACATGCCGAAGCAATATGACACCATGCTTGGTGAACGCGGTCTGACGCTTTCGGGCGGTCAGAAGCAGCGGTTGGCCATTGCCCGGGCCATTGTCGCCAATCCGCGAATTCTGATACTTGACGATGCCATGGCGGCGGTGGATCCCGAGACCGAACATCTTATTCGCCGCGCGCTGGAACTGGTGCTCCGGGACCGCACGGTATTTATCATCGCTCATCGCTTAAGTACGGTGAAAGCGGCCGATCTGGTGCTGGTATTGGAACATGGCGAAATTACCCAGGCCGGCACGCATGATATTCTGCTGCGGCAGCCGGGCCATTATCGCGAGATAGCCGAAGTGCAACTGCTCGGTGGTGGTCCGGGAATCCTGCCGCCGCTGGGGTCGGTTTCCCGGCGGACCGTGACGGAGGTTTCGCCATGAGGGCAAAATTCCGATTCATCCCCGGATTCCGGAAGTCCCGGCAAGCCGCATCCGCGCGGGATCATTCAACGGCCGCGGGCGGGAATTCATTATCCGATCTGGAAACCGAGCCGGATTACAAGCCCATTGATCGCAAAGTTCTCCGCGGTGTTCTGGCCTGGATGCGCCCGTACCGGTCCGCCTATATCCTTACCACGGTGGTGGGCACGGCGGTGAATGTGCTGGAAATGATCACGCCGCGCTATATGCAGCAGCTCGTGGATGTGGATATTCCAGGGAAGCATCAAAATATTTTTACAGCTCATATTATAGATATGATCGCCTGGTTCAACGCCGGTGCCGCCGATTCGCTGGCCCATCTCGGCCGCCGGGACCTGGCCTATTTCAACATCGGTTCCACCATTGCCGTCTGGGCGTTAACCATGGCAGCGGCCCTGCTGTTGCAACGGTTCGGCATCTATTACACCACGTTAATCGGGCAAAAGGTCATCTTCACGCTACGCCGGAGGGTTTTTGCGCATTTGCAGGAACTGTCCATGAACTTTTACGATAAAACCCGCTTTGGCCGCATTTTAACCCGCGGAACCAGTGACATCGATTCCATGTCCAATTTTATCGTTTGGGGAATCAATACGGCCTTTTCCAACGTGACCATGATGGTCATCGCCGCCGCCATCATCATGTTGATGGACTGGCGAATCGGCCTGGCGGTGCTGTGGCTCGGGCCGGTGCTTTATATCATGAACAACCTTTACCGCCGGAAGGTGGGCGTTGCCTGGCGCATGACGCGCGAGGGTTATACCCGCGTGAGTACGAATCTGGCGGAAAATATATCCGGCATGCGCGTCGTCACCGCCTTTAACCGGCAGAATCAGAATTTAGATGTGTTTAATGATCTGCAAACCACCAACACCGCCAATAACATGCGCGCCGCCTGCATCAATGGCATTTATCAGCCGCTGCTGGGAGTGGTGGGCTTTCTCGGCAAAGTCATTATTCTGGTGTTTGGAACATGGCTGGTATTTCACACCGCGGATGATCCGGCCGGCCGGCGGTTCAAGGTTGGTGAACTTGTGGCGCTTTATGTTTACTGGGACTGGTTCATGGGGCCGGTCATCAACTTCGGCAATTTTTACAATGACACCATGATGGCCATGGCCTGCGCGGAACGGGTGCAGAATCTGCTGGCTGAAAAGCCGCAGGTGACCGATGCGCCGGATGCCATCATGCTGCCTGAAATTCGCGGAAGTGTCTGTTTTGAACATGTAACGTTCGGTTATGATCCCGCCAAACCTGTGTTGCGCGATATTCATTTTCAGGCCCAGCCCGGTCAGACTGTCGCCCTGGTCGGACACACCGGTTGCGGCAAATCAACGGTCATCAGCCTGATCTGCCGATTTTACCAACCCCAGCAGGGGCGTATCCTCATTGACGGTTACGATTTAAGGAAGATCAATGGTGAAAGCCTGCATCGGCAGACCGGTATTGTGTCCCAGAATAATTTTCTCTTCACCGGCACGGTCATGGACAATATCCGTTACACGCGCCCGGAGGCCACGGATCAGCAGGTGTTTGATGCCGCCCGTCAGTTGGACTGCTATGACATACTCGCCCGGCTCAAAGATGGGTTCCAAACGCACGTCGGTGAGCGCGGCGGGGCGCTTAGCCTCGGCCAGCGGCAACTGGTCTGCTTTTGCCGGGCGTTTCTGGCCAATCCGCGCATTTTGATTCTCGATGAAGCCACCAGTGCCATTGATACGCAAACGGAATTACTGATTCAAAAAGCGCTCGAGCGACTCGTGGAAAATCGCACGACGTTTATTGTCGCGCACCGCTTGAGCACAATCGTCGGGGCCCATCAGGTTCTGGTGCTAGATCATGGGCAGATCGTGGAACAAGGCAACCACCACACCCTTCTGGAACGCCGCGGCCAATACGCCAGGTTGTACAATGAATTTACACAAGGGCACGATCATCCGCCGCCCACGCAGCAATGAAAATCGCGCTCCCCCCGCTGCGCGGCAAATCACATATACTTTCGCGAAAGCAATCCTGCCGATGTCATGAATCCGCGCGGTGGAAACCCGCGGCCGGTTGGCTGGAGAGGCAAAATAAAACAGGCCGTTGATCGTGCACACGCCCATACTCAATGCCGGGCCGCATTATCCCACGGTGTGCGGCGTATGAGTGGGCCGTTCGCGGTGGTACGGATTTTCTGTTGACCAGGCAGGGAACGGTCTGAAATACGATGCAATGGTGTCAATAAAATGTTCTTTATGGTTTTGGGACGCAAAAATCCTCGAAGATGGCAAAATTTTCTCAAGTTCCGTGTGCAGCCGGCGCGGCACACGGTATAATCTGATCTATAGGAATGAGGGCGTTGTTACTTTACGGGAGGTG
>JAJYZY010000073.1 GCA_021799715.1 Planctomycetota bacterium
CTCCGCTTCGGACGCACAGCGGAAGATACCGTATTTTTTATCTCGTGTGAATTCATCATGTTTTCCAACATACAATTTCACCGATTAAACGGATACAAAGGGGGACAACGACGTTGATCCTCGATCGCTGCGATGCCTCCCGCTCCCTCCCACCATAGGTCGAATACTCCACGGCACATGGCGGCTTGGTGTGGGCCGCTTTCCGCCACAAAATCCCTCGTATCCGTGTTATCGGTGCGATTCGTGGTCCGTTTTTTGAGTCCACGGTTGCAACGCGGCCTTTGGAATGAAAACGCATGTGTACGCCACGCGGCAATTAACGGGACATGCCGATCCCGTATTATTGCCGCGAAATCAGAATGTATGGGCACTTTTCGGATTTTAATAACGCATCACCAGGGGCCGCACAGGTTATGAAGTGACCACGGATTGCGCGGATGACACGGATAAAAAGATGCAGGTGCGTATATTGATCCGCGATCGCTGCGATGCCTCCCGCTCCCTCCCACCATAGGTCGAATACTCCACGGCACATGGCGGCTTGGTGTGGGCCGCTTTCCGCCACAAAACCCCTCGTATCCGTGTTATCGGTGCGATCCGTGGTCCGTTTTTTGAGTCCACGGTTGCAACGCGGCCTTTGGAATGGAAACGCATGTATACGCCACGCGGCAATTAACGGGACATGCCGATCCCGTATTATTGCCGCGAAATCGAATTGTATGGGCACTTTTCGGATTTTAATAACGTATCATCAGGGGCCGCACAGGTTATGTTTTAGTGTTGCTATTGGGTTTCATCGGTGATACTATTATTCTTATATAGGAATGTAGTGTTATGATTGACGTTGGAAATCCGAAACTGGTGGAGCGTGTGGCTGATCGATTCCGGGCATTGGGGGATGAAAATCGCATTCGCCTGCTGGCCCGCCTGGCGCGATCTCCGGCCAACGTGCGTACTTTAACTGAAGAATTGGGCATCAGTCAGGCCGCCGCGTCTAAACATCTCGCCATCCTGCGCCGTGCCGGGCTGGTTAATTTTGAAAGCAAAGGACCGCAAAGCATATACCAGATCAGCGATCCGAGCGTGCATGAACTTTGCGGCATCGTCTGCCGGGGCGTGCTGGATTTTGTCCGCGAACAGGCTGCGGCGGTTGCACCGGATTGATGCGGTGATCCGCCTGATTGGTGAACTGCCCGCGGTAATGATAAAATCCATTGCACAGCGCTTCGCCGCGCCCGATTTTGGCTCAAGGAGTTAACGATGGCAACCGCACGGGGTAAAACAATAAAAAAAGCGACGGCAAAAAAAGCCGGTACCGGTATCTCGGGTCATTCCGGCACGTCACCTAAAGCCCCCGCCAAAAATGCAGCGGCCAAAAGCTCCGATGCTGCGGATGCCCCGCGCAATACCCAACTGGGTCTGAATTTTGAGCAGCCCATGCTGCAACTCGAGCGGCAAATTCAGGAACTGGTGGTTATTCAAGAACAAAAGGGCGTTGATTACAGTGCTGAAATCATGCGCCTGCGCGACAATCTCACGGCTCTGCTGAAGAAAACCTACGATCATCTGTCCGCTTGGGAAACCGTGCAGGTCGCGCGGCATCCGGCGCGGCCGCAGACAAGGGATTATATTGATCTGATCGTGAAAGAATTTGAAGAACTGCACGGCGACCGCCGCTACGGTGATGACCAAGCCATTGTCACCGGAACCGGGCGCATCGGCAGCCACAAGGTGCTGGTGGTGGGCCATCAGAAAGGGCGGAACACGAAGGAAAAAATCGCCTGCAATTTTGGCTGCGCCCATCCGGAAGGATATCGCAAGGCGCTGTTGAAAATGCAGTTGGCGGCGAAATTTAAACTGCCTGTTGTAGCCTTTATTGACACCCCCGGTGCCTATCCCGGATTAGGCTCCGAAGAGCGCGGCGTGGCCGAGGCCATTGCGTTAAATCTCAGGGAGTTGGCCGTTCTCCCTACGCCGATAATCTGTATTGTTATCGGCGAGGGCGGATCGGGCGGGGCGCTGGGCATTGGCGTGGGCGATCGCCTGGCAATGCTGCAATATGCCTGGTACAGCGTCATTTCGCCGGAGGGGTGCAGCGGCATATTGTGGAAAGGCTCAGCCAATGCCGCCGATGCGGCGGAAGCCTTGAAGCTTACCAGCGGGGACCTCAAGGAAATCGGCATTATAGACGATGTGATCCGCGAGCCGCTCGGCGGTGCCCACCGCAATCCGCGCGCCGCCGCGGAAGCCATCGAACGTTATATTGACCGCGTGCTGCGGGAACTTAAGACGGTATCCCCGGAAGACCTTGTGGATCAGCGGTATATCCGCCTGCGTAAATACGGCGCGCGGGCCATGTCCGGAGCCTGAAGACCGAAAACGTCCCGGCCATACATTTCCATATATACACATCAAGTTTTATATGTATTGCAGCGTGTATATGTATGAACCGTCCGGCGGCACCGTCCGCCCCGCCGCCGCGCCCGGTGACGCATGCGCCGCCCGGACGTCTCCGGCTGCATATTCAAACGCGGCGCAGAACAGCGGATATGCGGCAAACGCTTGTAAACAGCGGGTTTTTAATACATTAAGATTTCCCATTGACAGCCCCGCCCATGGTGCGTATCTTTGTTGTCTGTGTTTGGACGCGCCCCGCCAACGCGGTATTCGCCCAATGCACGCGGCCCGTGTGCTCCCGTTTCCGCTTGGCAGTGGCTGTGCGGCGCGGAAGTTGCAATGGGCCGGGTATGGAAGAACATGTAAGTCGGCCGGGCACGGATGTCCGGCCGGGTGGAAGTGAATGAAGTCGGCATCTCATGTACCCCGGTGTCCGGTTAAAGCGGAATGGGCGCGTGATGATTTCCCCGGCAGGATGCTAACGTAAATTTTGTAAAATTCCTTCAGGCTTTTCCGGCTCGACTATTGCGCATGGTCGCGGGGTGAGAGGCGCTTTGCGCCCTGGTTCAACCGGAAAAAAAGGAGCCGGGCTATGCCAACACTGGATAATGCCAGCAGCGCACGAAACGTCTGGAATGAAGTCATCACGTACATTAAAAATCTCCACTCTGCGGTGGTGCGGCAGTGGTTTTCAGAACTGACACCCGTGGATTTCAATTCCGGCGTGCTGACCGTCCGTTGCGCATCTTCCGTGCAGCAGCAATATCTCACCATGCGGTGCCGGGAAATTTTCAATGAGGCCGTTCAGGCTGCCACCGGTAAGCTTGTAACCATTCATTTCATCTGCGGGACCGTTGGCGGTACGACCACAAAACTGGCCAACATTTATAATGATGTTATCTTATCCCCCGATTACGTGTTTGATAATTTTGTCGTTGGCCCCACCAATCAACTCGCCCATGCCACATGCATGGCTGTGGCCGGGCAACCCGGGAAAAGCTACAACCCACTGTTTATCCATGGCGCGCCGGGGCTGGGCAAAACGCACCTGCTGCAGGCCACCTGCCAGGAGTTGCTCAAACGCCGGTCGGATATGCGGATTGTCTATTTATCCTGCGACAACTTCGTCAATCACTTCATGGAATGCGTGCAGTCCGGCGATATGATGCAGTTTAGAAACATCTATCGCAGCAGCGTGGATGTGCTGATTGTTGATGATATCCACTTTCTTAAAGGCCATGAACGAACACAGGAAGAATTCTTCCACACCTTTAACGCCCTGTTTCAACAGGGGCGGCAAATTATTCTCAGCAGCGACAGCCACCCCTCGGAAATACCGGAATTGGAACAACGACTGGTCTCGCGATTCAGCAACGGCATGATCGCCCCGGTCGGCAAACCCTGCTATGAAACACGCTACGCCATTGTCCGGAAAAAGGCTCTTTTGCGCGGCATTGAACTGCCGGACGAAGTGGTCAAAATGATCGCCCGCCGCTTTGAAAACAATATCCGCGAACTTGAGGGTGCCTTGACCAAGGTGCAGGCCTACGCCATGCTCAATGGCGGAAAATATGACGAATCCATCGCGGCAATGGCCCTGGGCGATATGACCCCGCCCTCCGAAAGGCTGGTATCCATTCAAATTATCATGGAACAGGTGATCGCATTTTACAACGTGCGCCTTTCCGATCTGCAAAGCAAAAAACGCCATAAATTCGTCGTGTTGCCCCGGCAGGTCTGCATGTACATCGCCCGCCGAAAAACCCGGCATTCCCTTGAAGAAATCGGCGGTTATTTCGGCGGCCGGGACCACACCACCGTCATGCACGCCCTGCGCGCCATTGAAGAGGCCAGAAAATCCGATGAGACGTTTGCCAAACATCTTGATCAGATTGAACTGAATATTGATACCGAAGCCTCCCGCGCCGCCGACGTTCGCGCCAGTCGGGCGTAAGCCCCGTTTCACGCTGGACGCACCGGGCGAAAAGCGATATAATCCATAGTTTGCCGCATGTTCGGCTTATACGCAGCGCGCGCTGCGTGGCCGATGTACGCTATTTTGCCGCAAGGCGAATGTTAAGCGACGGTAGGAGCCTCCGCGGCAACCGGCTCTGAAATCGCTGATGTGAGGTTTCCCCATGGCCAATTCCGAATTGGTTCGTCAGCTCGTTGACTCCGGCATTCATTTCGGCCACCGCACCAGCCGGTGGAATCCCAAAATGAAACCGTATATTTACGGCAAACGGAATCTTATTCATATCATCGACGTGCGCGAAACGCTCAAAGGTCTGCTGGCCGCCCAGCGGTTTATCAGCCGTCTTGTGGGTAGCGGTCGTGATGTGTTATTTGTCGGCACCAAGCGGCAGGCCCGCTCGGTTATTGATGAAATCGGCAAACAGGCCGGCATGCCGGTGGTTACCGAACGCTGGCTCGGCGGCACCTTGACCAACTACCGAACGATTCGCTCGCGTTTGCAGCGCCTGGAGGAGTTGGAACGCATTTTGCAGTCTCCGGATGTCGGCAAGAATTATTCCAAGAAAATGGTTTCGAATTTAAACCGTGAATATCGTAAGATTCTCCGCAACCTCTCCGGTATCCGCGGCATGGATCGGCTCCCCGGAGCATTGTTTGTTGTTGATGTCCACCGCGAAGTCATCGCCATTCAGGAAGCGCGAAAATTAAAAATTCCGGTCATCGGCCTTATCGATACCGACAGCGACCCGGATATGGTTGATATCGCCATTCCCGCCAACGACGATGCCCTGCGCGGTATTGATTTGATCATGAAGGAAATTCTGGCCGCCGTATTGGAAGGTAAATCCGGCCGCATTGCCAAAGAAGAACAGGACAAAGTGCAGCAGCGGGCGGCAAAGTCCGAACGCACCCGCCGTCGCTCCACCTCCGCGCAGGCCGAGGAACAGATCGAAGCGGAAAAAGCCGCTGATGCCGAACCGGTGGCCGCTGAACCCTCCGCCGATTCCGCTGCCAGCAACGGCTGATCCTGGCGCACTGCAATACAGGCAACCACCGCCGCCCAACTGGCAAGCGCCGTCGGATGCGCAATTCCGGCGGCTGCGTGAGGGGACGAAGGGGTTGTATTGGCCATCGGCGTTGCCGCCGGTCCGAAGCGTTGTGTTGTTTTGTTGCCGGTTCATCGGCCGCCAACCTCGCTTCGTTAATCGTAATCCAGTGCCGACGCGCTTGCCCTTAAGCCCGCCGGCGCTATTGGGTAGCGCACCGTGCCGGTTATGCTTCAGCCCACGAGGTACCGCATGCAAAAAGCCGCCGTTTCCACCGGTATGCCGCCGAAGGCTTCACCGCTGAAAAAAAACCTCATCATCCTGGGAATTGTGGCCTTGGCGGAAATTGCCCTGCTGAGTTTCAATGCCCGACTTGATACCATGGCCTGGCGGGCCACGCGCTGGCTGATGGGTGATCAGCAGCCTTATAACTGGAATAACGTCCGGTTGAATCCCCAAACCCACCCCGACGCGCCCTGGTGGCGCACCGTTACGCCGCCCTTTCACTCCCAGTTGTATCACCATACCGAAAGCACCTGGCGGGCCTTGCGGGATGTGGGCGTTCCTGCCGAAGTTATATTTATATGTCTACTGGTATGGGTTTATGACCCGGCCCGGTGGAAAGCCATCGCCGTCATGCTCAGTTCCATTCTGGGAGCCGGTGCTGTTTCCGAGGCTTTCAAAAGCGTCTGCGGGCGCGTGCGCCCCATCGGCACTTTGCCCAACGGCCATTTGAACAATGGCTTGAATGTGTGGCATTGGTTCCGTGGTTTTCATACGCAGGTTGATTTAAGCTTTCCCAGCGGCCACGCCTGCGTCGCCTTTGCCATGGCCGCGGCGCTTACGTACCTGTCACCCAGGGGCCGGCGGCTGTTTCTGCTTGTGGCCTGGCTGACATCCTTTTCCCGCATTGTCATGCAGGCCCATTTTTATTCCGACATTATCGCCGGTGGAACCATCGGCTGGTTCTGCGGCTTCGGCTGCGCTATTTGGATGGGAGAGCGTCTGGGCCTGCCGCAACGGACTCTCGTTCCGGAAGCGCAAAGTGTTCCCGCTTGATGAATATGCCCGCCGTCACAATCAAACATAAACCCGCCGACACATAATACGGCATCGCCGGAAACATATATTCAAACAACAGCCCTGCCAGAATCGGTCCCAGGGCGCGGGCTAAACTCGCCATTCCCTGATTGGCGCCCAATACCTCACCTTGTTCATCCGCATGGCAATGCCGGCTGATCAGTGCCTGCATGGCGGGGTTAAACAAACCGCTGCCCACCGCCAGCAGAATGCCGCCGGCCAGAAAACCTGTCCAGCGCCACGCCCAATGAATCGGCAAACCGATCAGCAGCAATCCGGCCGCGGTTATCACCGGGCCCAGCAGTGTAAGCTTTAATTCACCATATTTTTTCGTCAGCCGGCCGATCATGCCGCCCTGAATAAGCACAATGACAATTCCAATGGCACCAAAGAGCCAGCCGGATGCGTAGCTGCTGCGGTCATCCTGTTTTTTCCCAAAAGCGGCCAACGAGAGCGTTGTATGCACATCCGCGGGTCTATTTCCATTCACCAACTCTGCGGCGCCGTGGGCCACACTGGCACCGTCCGCCTTGAGCATCGCGTGGACGGTGATCGGATAATTCCGGTTCTGAATCAGCAGGCTTAACGTCTGCTCCATGCCCGCAAAGGCAAAGCCGTTGACAAAAAACAGCAGAATCAACGGCCCGATAATGGGCCGCACCAGGGAATGTTCCAGCCCACGAAAGCTGAAGCGCCGGGCCGCTGCGTCATTACGCTGACTATTGGGTGTCCGTGATTCGGCCAGTCGGGTACAGGTCATCGTCAACGCGGTAAACGAAAAGGCCGCCGCCACCAGGGGCACATATTGCAATCCCAGAAAATGCGATACCAGGCCGCCGATGATCGGCCCGAAAATAAATCCCAATCCGAATGCCGCCCCCAATGCGCCCAATCCCCTGGCCCTGTTTTCCGGCGTGGTGATATCCGCGATATACGCATTGGCCGTGGAAATATTGCCGCCGCTGATGCCGTCAAGAATTCGTGAAGTGAAAATCAGCACAATACCCAGCATCTCACCTTGAAAAAAATTGGCGACAAACAGCAACAAAAAGCCCACGATCGTTCCGATCTGACTGACGATCAACACGGGCCGCCGGCCTATGTGATCCGACCACCGCCCCAGGATTGGCGCAAAAAGAAACTGGAAAAATGAATACGTGGCACCAATAAGCGTCAGATAAAAATAATTGCTTATGCCAAACTGCTGGCCGTACAACTGCAGGTTCGGCAGCACAATGCCGAAACCCACCAGATCCACGAACACAATCAAAAATATCGTAAAAATACTTGCTTTTCGCATCACTTATTTTTCCTTAAAATCCTTTTGTACGCATTGACACCGCACCGGGTTCTTCTTAAAACGGTAAAGCGTCAACGCCCGCGCTTTATTGTATAGCGTGTAAAGCTAAACGCCTACGAATAACGGTGATTCTATTCCTGGAGAATCAGCATGAAACAAAAAAGTGTTCTTGGCCTGCTTGGACTTCTGGTTATGTGTATCGCAGGCAATTGCCGGATCGGTGCAATTGATTCCGCCCGCGGCAACCCGGTGCTTCACACGACCGCAAAGCCCCGGGTTCTCGCTCCAAACCGGCGCGCCGCATACTTGCTGCAAAAGCAGTTGCAACAGGCGATGACGAAAGCGGGCTGGTGGCGGCAAATTGTCCGGGCACCCAATGGACAATTGCATCACTCGTATCTCATCCCCGGTGCCATGTACTATCAGCTTTTTGATTGGGACACCTACTTTATGGGTGTGGCGCTTAGCTATGCCCATCGCGGAAAGTCTCTGGCCGGTTCGGTGGAAGATTTCCTTGACCTCACTGACAGTCACTGGGACTATCGCGGTTATACCCCGCGCGAAGTCGATGCCCGGCACTTTTTCGCGCTGCCGGAAATGTGCAAGCCTTTTCTGGCTCAAATGGCACTTCGGGCCAGCTTGACCCTCCACAGCGTGGCCTGGCTGAAATCCTATTATCCGCGGCTTGCCGATACTCTCTGGTACTGGCGACATGCCCGGCGGTCCTCCGATGGCCTTTTCACCTGGTTTGACGGCGTGGAAAGTGGTACCGACAACAGCCCGGCGGTTCTCAGTGTGCCCGCAGATCGCACGGAGGGTGTCGACCTGGCCTGTTACATTTATCGTGAATATCTGGCCATGGCCGACCTCGCAAGCCTGCTGGGAAAACCCGCTGATGTCCGGGTTTATCAGCAACGGGCCGCAAAACTTAAACGCCTGATTCAAAAACGGCTGTGGGATGCGGGTGCCGGAACATTTTACAATCGCAACAGCCGCACCGGCGCGTTTATCCGCGTGCCGGAATGGACCAATCTCGTACCGCTCTGGGCGCATGTGGCCACCAGACGGCAGGCACAGATTCTTATTACCCGTTATGCACTTAACCCGCATGAATTCTGGACCAATTATGGCATACGCAGCCTGGCTCCCGGCAGCCCCGCATACCACCCTGTGCACGGCTACTGGCAGGGACCTATCTGGATCGTCAGCGATTATATGGTTATGCACGGCCTGATGAATTACGGCTACACCACGCAGGCCCGACTTCTGGCTCGCAATACAGTGGCAACGTTGTTGCGAGATATAAAGGCCACCGGCGGAATGCACGAAACGTACAACCCCAACACTGGTGCCGGTCAGAATGGCGGCTTTTTCAAAAGCTGGGACATGCTCGGAGCCTATATGATCCAGGAAGCATATACCGGCCAGGATGCCGCGGGGATTCCAAGCGTGACCAAACTCACTGCGGAATGGAAAAACCCCGGCGCATCAACGTTGCAGTAGCGTTCGCGGCAATTGTTTAAGATTCGCCGGTCGCCGCCAACCCGTTGCGCCGGGGACTGATCCACCCGCAAACACAACGCGGTTATAAAGTCATGTTAGCCGGCACATTGATGTGCCGGTGTTCTGCCTGGTTTGGCGCTGCATAACGAAATTCCGCCGATTGCCGCCACAACTGTCGACCGCGCCACCTGAATTGCAATGGTTCAATGCGCGGAAGCCCGGTGCCAACGAAAAAATAATATCAGCAGGTAATCCGCCGTCTAACCGGACTGCCGCATATCGGCGATACGCGGCGCTATACTCGGCACGGCTATCAAAGAGACATCCTGATCCCGTGTTGATGCCGCGAAATCAGGACGCATCCGCAATTATCGCTCTTTAATAACGTACCACAATGGGCTGCTGAGGGTATAAAGCAACCACCGATGACTCGGATTAAACGGATAAGAACGAATGAACTGATTTTTATTTGCAATCGTTGCGGTGCGCCCGTTGCGTGCCACAATAGCTCCACTTCCCAGTTGCACATGGCGAATTGGCGTACAGCGCTTCCCGCCATCAAGCCCAACGCATCCGTGCGAACCGTGGTCCGGTATTGATTCCGCGATTTCAAATCGATCGCGGGTATAAAAGAAAACGTGAAGTGACCACGGATTTCGCGGATTAAACGGATAAGAAGGAATTAGCCGCCGAGGGATCGTGCCAGCGTGGTTTTGCCGCATTGCCTCGCTCCCAGCAGCGCCACTGCCGGATATGCAGCAAGGCGTTGCAGCAACAGCAGTGTCAGGGCACGTTTGAGCCAAATGTGTACTATAGGATTTGATTCCTGTTTTGCAAAAATCTTCTTATTCAAGCATGGTTTGCGGGGACTTTCGGTTATGCGCATCGCGACCCAGAGTCGCGTCGTTGGATGCGTTTCCCCGGTGCCCATCAGAGGATGTGCTCGATAAGCCATTGCAGATTGCACGCCGCGCGATGGTCATTGCCCACAGCGTCGCGGCACTGGGAAATTAAAAACCGCCGCGAAGCCCCGATTAAATCCGCCGCCTTATCCAGTCGCTGCATATCGGCGGTGCGCGGCGCTGTGGTGAGTTTCACTTCGAACGCCCACTTTTCGCCGTTCATTTCCAGTACCAGATCAATTTCAATCCCATCGCTGCTGCGGAACCAATACGCCTGAAACTGCCGCCCGCGGGCCGAGAGCTCCGCCAGAATTTGTTCAATGACAAAACCTTCCCAACTGGCACCCACCCACGGTTGGGCGACCAGCGATGCAGCATCAGGCGTGTTCAATAGTGCGTGCAATAATCCCGTGTCGCGCCAGTACATCTTTGGACTTTTCACCAGGCGCTTGCGGATATTGGCGTTAAAGGGTTCCAGCATGCGCACCATAAATGAGCCGGTCAGATATCCGACGTAGCTATTAACCGTTTTATAGTCCAGAGCCAGACTTTGGCCCATGCGGGAGGCGTTCCAAACCTGCCCGTGCGAAGCCGCCAGCATCCGCAGCAATCGCATGGTTGTTGCCGGTGCGGCAGGCAAGCCCCAATTGGGTAAGTCGCGCTGCGCCAGCAGCATCAGATAATCTTTTTGCCATTGCGGATACCGGCCTGTCTTGAAAAGCCCGCCATCGGGATATCCGCCGTGGAGCCAGAGCTTTTTCCGGGTCTCCGTTGAACTGACCTCCGACCAGGTAAAGGGTGTGAGTTCCAGTAACGCCAGGCGGCCCGCCAGGGACTCGGACACGTTTACCATCAATGCCGGTGATACGGACCCCAGTAAAAGAAAACGCCCTTTGCGGTTACGCTGGTGGTCGATGGCTCCGCGCAAACGTGGAAATATTTCCGGCCATGACTGCGCTTCGTCCAGAACCACCAATTGGCTGCCTGAAAGCAAATCATCGAATTGCAAATCCAGCCGCAGCCGATCGGATTCCTGCTCCAGATCAAAGTATTTGCCGCCTAGCGATCGTGCCAGCGTGGTTTTGCCGCATTGCCGCGCTCCCAGCAGCGCCACTGCCGGGTATTCTGTAAGGCGTTGCAGCAACAGCGGTGTCAGGGTACGTTTAATCATAATTTGTATTATAGGATTTAATTCCTGTTTTGCAAAGCCATTCTCATTCAGACATGGTTCGGGGCTTGCGGCGGCGCACCATCACCGTGGAAAAATGGATCGGTTATATGGTCTAAGCAATGCATTTATAACAATTTCCATCGATGTATACCCGCTTTTGAAAATACACCGCAATACTGCGTCAGAAATTGTTGTAAATCACGGTTCCCCTGGAAGTCGTGGCAGGGGAGTTTCCAGAGACATATTCGCTACCGCACAATTCCCGCCCGGCGGTCATACATGGCATCGATTGCGTTGCTTGTTTCCACCCTCACATGCTCCCCGCCAGGTGCAGGAATTCCGTTGACCGTTGTAAGGCGTACTCATTGC
>JAJYZY010000074.1 GCA_021799715.1 Planctomycetota bacterium
CGCCAACCACGCCGCCCGCAGTCGCAATCGCAATAGAATTCGCCATAGCAATATCGCGGCAAGACATTGCAGCACAATGCTGACAATATGATATCCCAGCGCGTTGGCACCCCATAATTGGTATTGCAAAAAATACCCCGTTACCGACAGCGGGTAGTATTGCATAAAGGTCATTGGATTAAACCAGATGATTCCGAGATCTCGCCAATGGTGCATCGTGGGGTTATTGAGAATCCAATATCCATCATCCCAGATAAATCCGGCGGCATGTAAGGGGTAGTAAACCACCAGGCACAATACCAGCATTGCCAATGCCGGAATCGCCACCCGCACGGAAAATATCGCCATGCATTTATTTGGCCTGCCCCCGGCTTTGATATTGGAATGTTCATCCTGAAATTCAGGGGCCATCCCGTCTTTTGTATTCGGGGTATCAGATGATGTTAAATCGTCCGCCATGGCCAACAATTTAACGGGAATCCTTCAAACTTGCATCCCCCGACTGGTTTTTCAATTGCCGGCCGAGCGGCAAAGAAACGATGGGCGGGGCTCGCTTGCAAAATAATTTTATGCGCATCACGCTTTCGAGTTGACCGCAAACCAATATGAACGTAAAACCCGTAGCATGAACGAAGCGATTCCCACAACTTCAGAATTAAAAAGCTCCTGGCTGACGAGGGATGTGCTGTTTATATGTCTGTCGGCATGTTTTGCCGATCTGGGTTATCAAGCCGTATTGGCAATATTTCCACTTTTTCTGGTTATGAATCTGCATGCCGCCGTCTGGGTTTTCGCCCTGGCAACGGCCGTCAGTTATGGTCCGGGCGCAATCTTCGGATTAATAGGCGGGCGGTTGGGGGATCGGTATGGTCATAAAAAAATGGCGATTACGGGAAATGTATTGATCCCGCTTTTGTCGCTGGCCGGATTAGCCGCTACGCCGGTGGCTGCGGTGGCACTGTTTGCCGGCGGCTGGTGGGCGAGAAATTTCCGATCACCGCCGCGCCGCACGCTTATGACCCAGATGGTTTCCCGCGCCAATCGCGGCAAGGCGTTCGGCTTTCTGCACGCGCTGGACATCGGCGGTGGATTCCTCGCGGCCACCGGAGCCATGATCCTGATCTGGGGCGGCACGCCATTAAAGATTATTTTTCTCATTACCATTATCCCCCTGCTTTGTTCCAGCGCGGTATTGGCCATGGTACGGGAAAAAAGAATTGAAGAACCCGCCCCTGCAATTCCGCCCACCGCCAACCCCGCCGGCAGCGGGACATCGGCCACTCCGGATACCCATTCGGGACATCGGGTGCTGTATCGCCGATTGCTTTGGGCCACGGGCCTTTATGGCTTCAGTTCCTTCAGCTTCGGCTTTCCCATTCTTACCGTTGATCAGGCCACAGGCAGTCGGGCGTTCGCGGTTCTTGCTTATGTGGTGTTCTTCGGCGTGTCGGCGTTAACCGGAATCGTGGTTGGCAAACTCAACAAGCGAAATGTGAAAGCATTGGCCCTCGCAGGCTATTTTGCGGGCGGCGTTGGGGCTGCGGGGATGGCCGTCGTAAGCACGTTGCATGGCTCCGCGTTGCTGTTTTACCCCGTTGTGGCGTTGATGGGGCTGGCTCTGGGTGTCATTGAAACACTGGAACCCACGATCATTTCACTGATCAGTCCGCCGAAGAAAACCGGCAGCGGCATGGGGGCATTAACCGCCACGCGCAGCCTGGGGTTGTTCTTCGCCAATATTCTCATGGGGCTTTTGTACAGTTTTCACGCTTCGTGGGTATGGGCGTATGGCTATGCCGCCATTCTGGCGGTGGTGGCCGCCGGAATCCTGCTTTCCGCCCCGCGTGTGGATATTGAATCTTTGAATTGAAACAACACACACCGTGCCGCGTCGGCCCGCCTCGGCATGAAGAAAAAGCACGGTAAAATTTCCGAACATTGCATGATTGTTATGGCCGAGGTGCCTTGGGGCTTTCCAGGGAAACGGGCGTTGCCGCATTTTCACCAAAATTCAGTGCACTGGGTGCCAGCAGGCCGCCGCTTAGGACAATTTTTATACCCTGATCGACCGTCCAATCCGTATTGCGAACTTCCTGCTCCAGAACCATTTGAAAAAAGCCGCTGGTCGGATTGGGCGTCATGGGAATAAAGATCGTGACATACTTTTCGCCGCGGGATGTATCCGTGATTTCATTGGTGACAAAGGCGATGGTCCAAAGCCCATGGCGGGGGAATTCCACCAGCACCACACGCTGAAAGCCGGACCCACCACCGCTCTGCCGAAATACTCCGATGACCTGCTTGGTGGTGCCATAGATGCCTTTCAGCAGCGGCAAATTTTCGACAAAGTGATCCACCCCATTGAGTATCCGCCTTCCAATGACAAAGGTACTCAATACACCAATGAGATAGATAAACGCCACCGTCAGCAATACCGCCAGCAACGGAGCCAGATAGCCCGCGGCTTTCGTGGTATCAATGGGCGCAACGCGGCCGAAAATATTGGCCCGGAGCATCCACTTCGCAACGGGATATGAAAAGCCCGTGGCAAAGTGATAAATGAAACTCACGATATACAGCGTGACCAGCAACGGAATCAGAACGACAAAGCCGCCGATAAATACCGACTGCATGTGCCGTCGAAAACCGCCCGATTGCGGCGTTTGGATTGCATTTTCCGGCGGCGTGCCGGTGGAGGATGGCATGGGGCTGGGTGTCATATATAGTACATCTGTCCTCCGCGACTTTTCTGGCTTACCTGCTCCACAAGCGTCGCGAGGGTTGTGGAATCCATCACGTCACACATGGCAATGGAAATTCGGGTTTGCAATATTTCCACCGCCATTTCTCCGGGTTTCATATCGTCATGCGGTTCAACGTTTTCCTGCGTAAGTTTTTTTCCCTCCAGGCGTCCAATGACTTCGCCCACGATAATATGTTCCGGGCTGCGCGCCAGGCGATAGCCGCCCATGGCACCAATTTTAGAAATCAAGAACTTGCCCCGCGCCAGCGATGACAAGATTGATTCAAGAAATTTCGGTGGTAATCCTTCACGGGCGGCGAGTTCCCGGGTTTGGATATAGCCCCTGGGATACGCTTCGCACAAACAGATCAGCGCACGAATACCATACTGCGTGCGTTTGGAAAGTTGCATGCACACCCCGTTGACCAAAACAACAGCCGCACAATCCATTGCGGGGTTATTTCAAACCGCGACGAACCGCGTTGACAATTTTCCCGGCCGCTGGAATCCAAGTTAAATAACCCATCCGGCACCGGCATCAGTGAGCAAAATTGTACGCCTTCAGCCGCTTGGCGGCAAACCGCAGCGCCTGGACTCCCGCGTGGCATGGCGGACTTGGGCAAATGTGAATCCCGACGTTATCATGCGGGAATATTGATGACCCGACTGTTTGAGCTTGCTTTATTGGAGACGGTGCGATCATGATTTTTCGACGTTGTTATTTGTTGCTTCTTTTCGCCCTTGTAACTCTTCCGCCGACCGCAGCACCCGGAAATGCCGCAACCCCCGCCACCGCCTGGGGCCCCTGGCCAAAAAAAGATGTGCCGAAAACGGTGGGCATCGAACTGGTGCGAAACCTTCTGGCGCGAAAACATTTTGCCATGGCCCACGGGTTTTCATATATGGAAAGCTGCGCCGGCTACGCCGCGGCAAGATTCACCGGCAGCATTGGTGATAAGCCCCTGCTTTCCGCGGTGGTTAAGCGATATAGCGTGATCCTGACGCGGCGTGGACAGAAATATGTGCCGCCACCGGTTAACGTGGACAACAGCGTTTTCGGCATTCTGCCTCTGGAGATTTACCAGCAAACCGGCCTGAATGCTTATCTCAAATTGGGCATGCGATTTGCCAATGCCCAATGGAATAAGCCAATTGTCGGCAAGCTAAGCCCGGAGACCAATTATTATCTCGATGGCGCTTTCAAGCTCGCGGCGGTGCAGATTCACGCCTGGCAAATCACGCACCACCAACGCTATGCGCGCCGCGCCGTGCGGGAATTGCTGCTTTTCATCCGGGATTTTCAACAGCCTGACGGATTATTCTTCCATGGCATCAAAGCGCACGTATATTGGGGCCGGGGCGATGGCTGGATGGCCTCCGCCCTGACGGAGGCTGTCACCGGTCTACCCCCGCATTTTCCCGGTTATTCCAGAATTATGAAAAGCTACCGGGCGATGATGGCCGGTTTATTGAAATATCAGGCCCGTGACGGAATGTGGCGGCAAGTGGTCAACGACCCCAAGGCATGGAAAGAATCCTCCTGCACCGGCATGTTCACCTACGCCCTGGCAACGGGCGTCAATCATGGCTGGCTCCATGGCGCGGAATACCGCGCAGCGGCGAAAAAAGGATGGCTGGCATTGTGCCGCCATCTGGACAAAAATGACAATGTGCGGGATGTCTGTATTTTGACGGAACACGCCAATAACTGGGCCTATTATCTAAGCCGCCCCAAGCAAACCGGAAATCTGCATGGCCAATTTTCAATGATGTGGGCGGCTCGGGAACTATGCCGCTGAAATAGGGCGGCGAAACCGGTCCCCGGTATGCCCTACACGATTGATGGCGTGGCGGCAATTGTTTCGGACGCTCGTCCGACGCGGTAGCCATGCAGACCATAAAATACGATGTAGGCGTAGGAAAAAATCGGCACAATAAAGGAATTCTGAATGCCGAAATGATCAGCGATCATTCCCTGCAACGGCGGCATAATCGCTCCACCGAGCACCGCCATCATCAGCAGGGCGGCACCCTGGCTTCTCAGCGCGCCGAGACCTTCAATGGCCAGTGAGAAAATGTTCGACCACATAATCGAATCAAACAGTCCGATTCCCAGAATGGACCATATTGCCCACTCGCCGGCGGATAACATTCCAGTTAACAACAACGCGATATTGATACAACCAAACAGTGCCAGCATGCGCTGCGGGCTGGATGATCCAAGAAAAAAAGCCACCAGCATCAGAGCCAGAAGCACGCCATAATGCTCCGCATTGGCGCCACCGGAAAGCATCCAGACTGCAACAAACGCCACAATGGGCAACAATATGACCGCCGTATTTCGCAACCGTCGCCGCACATCGCTTAACGCAAATGCCCCCATAAACCGACCTATCATCAATCCGCCCCAGAAAAAAGATAAATACTTCGACGCGGCTTCATGACTCAGGCCCCCAAGGGCCGGTAAATTCAGAAAGTTGATAATGGAACTTCCCACACACACTTCACCGCCGACATACATGAAAATCGCGATCATCCCCAGTACGGTGTGCGGGCGCTTCAACGCCCCGGCTCCGCGGGTTATGTGCTCCGTATTGGTGAGGTTCGGCAGATGGGCAAAGACAAAAAACACCGTCAAAGACAAAAATACGCCGCCGAAACAGAGATATGGAATTTTCACCGATTGCGCGCCGGTGCTCGATGGACCGTTAAATACCTTGAAAATCAACCAGCCCGCGATGATTGGACCGATGGTTGTACCGAAGGAATTAAAGGCCTGCGACAAATTCAGTCGGCTGGATGCGGTGCGTTCCGGCCCCAGAATGGTTATGTACGGATTGGCGGCAATTTGCAGCATGGCAAATCCCAGACCCACGACAAACAACGCGAAGAGAAAAAATGAGTACGACAACAGCATGGCGGCCGGATAAAACAGCAAACTGCCGGCCGCCGCAAGAAGCAATCCGACGATAACGCCGTTCTTATAACCGATGCGGTTAATCGGATCGCCCCAGAACATGGAAATCAGATAATACACAGATGAACCAACCGCATAAGCGCCGCAAAACGCGAACTGCACGAGCATGGCATGAAAATAATCGAGATGAAAAGCGTCCTTGAATCGGGGAATGAGTATATCATTCCAGACCGACATGAACCCCCATATAAAAAAGAGGATGGTCATGATGGAAAAGGGGCCGCGATAGGTACGTTTACCCGGTTCTTCCAAGCCACTGATCGCCGTTGCAACGGTGCTGCCGCCTGCCATGCTCTATGGCCTTTCACATTGGGATTGACGCTGTTGGTTCGTGCCGGGTGGCGTCCGGAACGGACCCTATTGTAACAGGATTTGGGCATTGCGCTGCCACATGGGAAATTTGGCGCGGCGAAACGCACGCCCCCGCGTGGCCTGATCCCAATCATGTTCCGTCCAATCCAGAACCGTTTGGGGTAATACAGTTCCGGAAAACATCCGCGGTTGAAAATCAGGATGGCTGGCGGCCAGAGGCCGACGATTAAACGGGCATACGGCCTGGCAGATGTCACAACCGACAATATAACCCGCGTCGCGCATCGGGGCGTGGAATTCCGGCGGTATTTCCCCCCGGTTTTCCAGTGTGAGATAGCTGATACATTTACGGGCGTCCATGCGATAAGGAACCAGTGCCGCAGTGGGGCAGGCGTCGATGCAACGGGTACAACTGCCACAGCGATCGGGCACCGGCCCATCAGCCGGCAACGGTACCGACAAATACAATTCACCCAGCAAAAACCATGATCCGTGCCGCGGATGAATCAGCATGGTATTTTTCCCGATCCATCCCAGACCGGCGCGGGCGGCCAATTCCCTCTCCAGGCACGGGCCGGTATCCACATACGCCCGAGCCGTAATATCCATTGGCATCAACGCTCTAATCGCGCGCTCCAATTTTCGCAGCAGACCGGTGAAAACGCGGTGGTAATCCCGCCCGGCCGCATACGCGGCCATTTTTGCTCCGTCGCCGACGGACCGCCCGACACCGATGTTTTCTACATAGTCCCCGCTTCCGGCCCGCGCATGATCCGCCACCGCCCCGCGCGGTAACTCCTCCGGACATCCCGGCTGGGATTTACTTTGGTCGTGATAATAACTCAGTGCCACACACACCGCGCTATTTGCCCAGGGCAAATGCGTGCGAATGTCCACTTTCGCCCGCGACATGCGCGCCAGATAATCCATTGAGCCATGCCGCCCCTGCTCAAAAAACTCGGCAACATATTCTCCATGTGCCGAAGCCTGAACATCCGCGATCCCTACGAGATCAAATCCTATGTCGCGTCCCGCCCGTTTTATAGCCGAGGCGAGATTGTCCAACGGTAATGTATTGCCTCGCCCCGGATCAATACAATTCAGTGCGACGGATTTCTTGCCGTTGCCATTCGGTGTTGTTGCCTCCGGCGGGTATTCAGGCAATAACGTCATGGGCACAAATTTCCGGTAGGTCAATGGGCCTTCGGTGCTTTACCATCCGACTCGGCCGGTTCGTCATCCTTGGGCACAATATCAAGAAGATCATCAGGAGCCGGCTCGCCGTCCGCCAAGGCGGCCTGCACTTCCGGATCAAGGTCCATGTGTTCCAGCGCTTCGCGATTCAGGCGATCAATCGTAGGCGTGGGAATGTCCTTGATGTTCGGATCTCGCGTGGTGGCAATCCAATAGCGCACGGCGAACCAGACCATGATCAGTACCGCTACCCCGCCGCCGACCAGGCCGGCCGTGAACGTTCCGGAATTCGCCGCCAGTACCAAACTGCCCATTGTCGTATCTCCCGTTCAATCCACGAATTGCCGCGGCCCGCGCCGCCCTCTATTTCCGTGCTTTGATTATAACATAATCAAGGCACCTGTTCCCACTCCATGCGTTCCAGTGTCGGATCACGGTGGCGCTCAAACTGCTGCGTAAACATCATGTGGTATATGCCGCGGTTTTCCAGCAACTGTCCATGCGTACCCTGCTCGACGATTTTACCCTCCACCAGCACCGCAATGGAATCCGCGTGCATGATGGTGCTCAAGCGATGGGCAATGACAATGGTTGTGCGGTTGAGCATTAATTCCTCCAGCGATTGCTGAATGAGCTTTTCCGCCTGGGTATCCAGTGAACTTGTGGCTTCATCAAGAATCAAAATACGCGGATCAGCCAGAATGGCGCGGGCGATGCTGATGCGCTGCTTCTGGCCCCCGGAGAGTTTGTTGCCGCGCTCCCCTACCGGGGTTTGATAACCCTTCTCCATGGCCATGATAAAATCATGGGCGTTGGCTTTTTTGGCGGCGTCAATAATTTCCGATTCAGCGGCGTTGCGCCGTCCAAAGGCGATATTTTCCATAATGGTGCCGTCAAACAGATACACATCCTGCAGTACCATGGCGAATTGCCGCCGATAATCGGCCAGACGGATATCGCGGATATCCGTGCCATCAAGCAGAATAGCCCCCGAACCAATATCATAAAATCGGGCAATGAGATTCACCAGCGTGGTTTTACCGCTGCCGGACGGCCCCACCACCGCCAGAGTGGAACCCGCGGGAATGTCCAGATTGATGCCATCAATAACCGTTTGGCCCAGCTTGTAACCAAAGCTTATGTCCCGCAATTCCAGATGCCCCGGCGGATTGCTTACGGATATGGCGTTTTCCCGATCCGGCATGTCCGGCGTTTGATTCAGCACATCACACACGCGGTCCAAAGACCCCAGATTCTGCTGAAGATTTTGCAATGAATCTATCATCTGTGTGATGGGTCCCAGCAGCATGAGGCTGTACGTTTCAAACATGACCAGATCACCGGTCTTCAGCTTTCCTTCCAGCACCAGCTCACCGCCATACCAGATAATGACAATGCCGATTGCCGGCACGAAAATGGACCAGCCAGTGGCCAGCAGCCGTCCCAGAATCGACGTGTAATATTGCTTTCGCACCAGCAGATATTGCCGGGCACCAAACTCTTTATGTTCGCTGCGTTCCCGCCGAAAGCCGCGCACCACCCGGATGCCCGCGAACAAATCACTGACCCGCGAAGATAATATCCCGCGATCATCCTGTATATTTCGCCACATTGGCCGAAGGCGGCGAAATATCACAAAATGAATCAGCACCACCGGCGGAATCAGCGCGGCGGCCACCGCAAAAAGTTTCCAGTTCGTGGCAATGAGTATCAGCAGTATGCAGATCATCCGGAATATAGCGCCCACCGGATTGACAATCGCATTTTGCACGCCGCCGACCACCTGATCCGTATCACTCATCACCCGGCTGATAATCCCGCCCGTGCGGTATTCAGCCAGTTGCGACAACGGCAATTGCGCCAGGTGCTCATGGAGCCGCTGCCGCAGAGAGGCGGCCAGGCGATAATTCAGTTTCTGAGCAGACAACACCCGGATCCACGAAATGCTCACGCCGATAATTTCTGCGGCAATCAGTGTCAGCACCAGCGCCAGCAACCCGTGCGATGCCGAATCCGAAAGCCAATGCCGCAACCCGCCCGGCGCAAGATAGTGCACAATCGGCAACGGTTTATGCACAAATACATAATCGAGGGCCAATTTGAGCACATACGGCGGCGTCAGTGCCACAAGTGAACCGACAATGGCCACAACCATCAATGCCGACACCGCGCCATAATAACCGCGCAGCATAACCCGATATTGCCCCAGCAAATGCCGCTTGGAATATTTGAAGGTATGTTTTTCACCCGATCCGCCGCCCATGGAATGCCGCCCGCCATGTGAAGGCGGTGGATCGGCGCGCGGCGCGTCGGGGTCTATAAGTCGATCCCCTTTCAGCAAACCGCTCCGGAGTTTTTGGCGGAAGTCCTTGAATCTCGTGCGGCTGGATTTCATCTATTTTTTCGCCTGACCGTTACTTTACACCGATTATTATAGTCCTGGTATCCAATCCAAGCTTAGGTAAAACTCAGCCGTATCCGCATGAACCCCGATGCCGCCGATAACATCTTCACGTGGAAAATGGAATATCACGGTCCAAACAAACTGTTATCTTCAGTCGGTGGCCGCGTTGGCGGCGTAAGTTTGATATGGCCGTAACCGGCCGCCGTGAGCTGCCGCCCTTTTGGCGTGCGACGAATAAATCCAATTTGCAGAAGAAAGGGTTCAATGACATCTTCCAGCGTGTCGGATTCCTCCCCCATCGTGGCCGCCAGGGCCTCAATTCCTGCCGGCCCGCCGTCATAATCCCTCGCCAGCACCTGCATAAACCGCCGGTCCAGCGCATCAAGCCCCTGCTCATCGATGGCTTCGAGTTTCAGAGCTTCAATCGCAATGGGCGGCGTGAGTTTGCCCTCACCGCGCACCAGAGCAAAATCCCGCACACGCCGCAAGAGCCGATTGGCCACGCGCGGCGTCCCGCGCGCCCGTTGGGCCACAAGTTCCAACGCTTCCTTCTGGGCCGGCAAATCCAATACGCCGGCGGAGCGGGTGGCAATCCGCAGGAGGTCCGGCAGATCGTAATAATTCAAATGATGCACAATGCCAAAACGCGACCGCATCGGCCCCGACAGCAAACCCGCCCGGGTGGTGGCGCCGATGAGTGTAAAGGGTTGAATTTCCATGTGCAGTGAATTGGCATGCGTGCCGGAACCCATGACCACATCAATGCAGAAATCTTCCATCGCGGGATAAAGATATTCCTCCACCGCCGCCGGAATGCGATGTATTTCATCAATAAACAGCACATCCCCGCGCTGCATATTCGTTAACATGCTCACCAGCTCGGTTGGCCGGGCCAACGCCGGACCGCTGGTGATTTTCGGAATCGTACCGTTGAGTTCCGAGGCGATAATATGGGCCAGCGTGGTTTTGCCCAATCCCGGCGGCCCGTGCAGCAGAACATGTTCCATGGCTTCGCCGCGTTGACGGGCTGCGGCGATGCTGATTCTCAGTTTCTCAATTAATTCGCGCTGACCGATGTAATCATCAAGTTTCTTCGGGCGCAGCGTGGGCACTCCCGGCACCGAAGCCTGATCTTCAGGCAGCACCTCGGCGGTAATGATCCGTTCACGCGCCACTATCCACCCGCCTTGAGCCGATAGGCGGCCTTCATGATGCCGGCGGATGTGGCCAGCGTCGGATCCGCCCGACACGCCCGATCCACCCAATTCTCCGCCTCGGCGGGACGCTCACCTAGTGAAATCATCGCTTCAATCGCCGCAACCTGTTGATCCGTCCGGGCGGCCGGTGCGCTGGTGCCGCCGCCGGCCATGGCAAATGCATCCACTTTGCCGGAAAGCTCGGCGATGATCTGCTCCGCGGTGCGTTTGCCGATTTCCGGCAGACTTGTCAGGAACCGCGCGTCCTTCTGATTGATCGCCGTGGCGATACGCTCCACACTTTGGGTTAACGCGCGTAAAGCCCGCCGCGGACCAATTCCCTTCACCGTGATGAACCGCTCAAAAAAGTCTTTATCCTGTTGGCGTATAAAACCAATCAGTCGCGGCGTGAGTTGACCGAAGGAAGCGTTGCCTTCCAGATAATGCAGCGTGACAAAGGTGATTCTCTGCCCGATATGCCGCTGCAGATCGACAATATCCACCGCCGGCGCCAGCACCTCGTAGCTGATATCACCAACGGAAACAATCGCCGCCGTTTCACTGACTGAATCGACGCGCCCCTGAATTCTGGCAATCATGCGCAGGCCAATCCGTTTGAACTACCATCCGTGTCAACACCGCGTGCTGACCGCAGTAGTATACCTGCATCAGGAATTGAAGCTAAGGGGCCGAGCAAAAATAAATTCATATTTTACGGCGCGGGAGTTTTGGCCGTCGGCGAGGCGTGAGCGACGCGCATACCCCGCCCGCGGGTCTGTAAGGAGCGAACAACGAAGCCCGCGGCCAAAAGAACCAGCCGGAAAGTGCGAAGTTATTTTTGCGCGGCCCCTACGGGCTGGCGCAAGTTTAACTCCA
>JAJYZY010000075.1 GCA_021799715.1 Planctomycetota bacterium
CAGTTCGTCAACCACCTGCCTTTTGAAGCACTCACTATACCGCTTTATGACACGTACACGCATACCAAAACTCCTGATAATTCCGCTGCCAATAGTGACAACCTATATCAGGACGGGACATATTCCCCGGTGGCCGAAATTCCGTCTTCTGCATTCTGCATTCTGCATTCTGCATTCTGCATTCTGCATTCTGCATTCTGTCTTCTGTATTCTGGCCATTGCCATTGTCTTCGTCGTGAACAGGCCTTTTATTTACCGCAAAGTTGCAGCAACGACGACGCGCATTCACATTTGGACACGGAGCTAACGATGCTTCGGCCGTTAGGGTTCTGAAATTCCGTTCAAAACGGTTGATCCAGGCCGTGAACCAGCCGGGCGGCGCGGACGGTGTTTTTCAGAAGCATGGCAACCGTGACCGGGCCTACGCCGCCGGGGACAGGGGTGATCCAGGATGCCGTCGGAGCAACGGCCGAAAAATCAACATCACCTATGGTTTTGGAAACGTCCTGCCCCTGCGCGTCCTTTGCATTGACGCGATTAATGCCAATGTCAATAACCACAGCTCCGGGCCGAACATGATTGTGTTCAATCAGTCCAGGCTTGCCAACCGCCACAACCAGAATTTCCGCCCGGCGCGTGTGCATGGCCAAATCCCGTGTGTGAATATGACAGACTGTAACGGTGGCACCGCGTTCCGTCAGCAGAAGAGCCGCGGGGCGGCCCGCGATGCGGCTGGCCCCAACAACCGTCACTTCCGCTCCCTGCAGCGGTACGCCGGTAGTGTCAATTAAGGCCACGGCCGCCAGTGCCGTGCACGGCGCGATAATGGGGTGGCCATACAGCACATTGCCGATGTTGGACGGGTTAACGCCTTCAACGTCTTTTAATATGTCAATATTGTATTGCGTCCGCTGCGTGTTGAGATGCGGCGGCAGCGGCAGATGCACCATTATGCCGGTGACGGCGGGATCTTTGGCCAGCTTGGCGAGAATCTCATCCAAGTGATCCTGGGTGATGCTTTCGTGAAGGTCATGGAGTTGATAATCCACCCCGGCCTGCGCAAATGTCCGCGCCTGATTGTCGGCATAAACGCGGGCGGCGGGCGAACTGCCCACCAGAACCGCGGCAAGGCGCACGGGTCGGCCCAGCGTTTTAAGGCTCTGCACATCCGCGGCCACCTGTTGTCTTATTTGCGCGGCCAGTGCTTTGCCATCAATAATCCGGGCGGTCATTGCAACTCCTCATTTCGGCGTCCCAAACAGGCACGGGTCAACGCCGATGGTGCCGACGAGGGATTGGAGATAATCCGAGCCGCTGACAATATTCAATTTTTCCTGCGCACCGGCCAGACGGGCGGCAAGTTGCAATTCTTCCAGCCCGACTTCATCACGAGTCTGGTCAATGTACGATTTGAGGTACGCAACATGGCGTGTCCAAAGGGCAATATCCACTTTTTGTTTTGCGGCCAGACGTTGTTTATACCAGTCGCTCGCCAGCAGGGCATCCCGTGTGAACATGCGGCGAATTTCCGGGTGGCGAATATCCTTGCCTTCAAAATGGCCGTGCGCCATGATGTGCAAAAGTGCCTGAATCGGCGGACACGCCTGTTGCACCGAGCCATCTTCAAAGTACTGCATCGCTACGCGCTGCTGGGCTTCAGCAATGTTCAGTATGCCATCAACAAATACATCCATCCCCTGCAGTTCGGGCTGCAGGACGGCTTGATCAAAAACCCGCGCCGGATTATCAAAAATCCGTCCCAGAAATGTCCGCATGAATCGGGCGGTGACACGATACCCCAGGCGGCTGGCGGGAATGAGCTTGCCTTCATATTCAAAGTCTTCCATTTTTTCCAGAAACCCGCCGGCAATGAGAAACGCCGGGTTGCGTTCCTGCGGTTTGAGTCGACACCACAGTTCGGGAATCAACAGGCTGATGTCATGTCCAAAGCGGCGTTTAGGGCCGACATACGCGGCGGCGGAGGAAAATCCGGCTAAATCTGTCAGAACATAGCTGACCAGGGCGGCGTTGAGATCGGCGGTGGTTAATAGCGCGTTAAAGGGGCCTTTGGTTAACGCTCCTTCGCTGCCGGCACCGGTGGTGGATGGGCTGGCCCCGGTCAGCGAGCAGATAAAGTCCATAAACAGTTCAGGCAGTTCCTGATAATGGATGGGATTGTATACCGCTAAAGCGCGGATTCCGCCTTTAACATCCGGCGGATTATTTCTCCGGCCCAGCAGCACCGCATCAACTGGAAATACAATCGGCACGTTCAGCGGCAACGCCCGCGCCAGCCGAACGCCCATTTCCGCAAGATAGGTTTCCCGAGGATGCGCCAAATCAGGACGAAATTGCAGATAGCGCGGATTTTTGCTCGGTTTGCCGTCCACGAGACGCGGGTGGGCGGAGGAAACCACATAGCCGCGGCCGCTGTTGGCGGCTTGCCGCAACAGCCGTTTGAGCGGCTCGGTGTAGGCGTCAAATTCAGTGATCCGGTCCACAACCTGTTGCACGGCCTGCGCATCAAGCGGTTCATAATTCGACAGGAAGTTATCATCCTTGGCCATATCCGCTTCGGTCTGTTTATCCAGGCCGGGGTACACCGCGTCATCGGGTCGCTGAAACAGCCGGGTTTCAGTGTTGATGGTAAGTTTAACGGATGATGCCACGGTGGAATTCAGCCGGAACGGCAATTGCTTCGCAGGAATAACCGTCGATGCGGTTATGTCATCTTCCATCTGTACCTTCGCGGCGGGGAAAAAATCCTGCCGGACTTTGAAGGTATTCCATGCGCCATTGGGAAGCAGGCCGACGCGGAGATATGTGCCGGCGGCTTTCCGGTCATCCATTTTTAGTTCGTGACCGGGTTCACCGTTAATGATGTCAACGGAAAAATGATTCCGCCAGTTCTCACCCCATTCCGGTTGATACAATCGCTTGATCAGAAATACCAATGCCAGAATATTAACGGGAATCGACATCAGCCAGCGGTTGTAATCATCAGTGTAATCTGTGCTGGGTGTAAGGAGCTTGATCACACTTCCCAATGAGCGCCGCGGACTGAGAATCGGCCGGCTCGCCGTTACGGAATAGTCATGGGGTTGATTCCCGGCGGTCCATCGCACGGAATGATCTTTCTTCAGAATCGCTTCCACTTGATTCAAGTCCGCTTCAAGATTGTTGATGTAAATTGGGCCGTAAATCATGTAATCCGCGAGGCTTTTGCTTATTTCGCTTTTGCCGCCGCCGCTGACGGTGCAGGGTTTATGGCAGAACGTGCCCTCGGCGGTGGTAACAATAATTCGGAATCTTTCCGAACCGGGATGCTTGTTTAGAAACAGCTTTTCGCCTGAAGGCGTGAGGTATACTTTATCCGCCAGCAGGGGAATGTTGTGTTCAACGCCGTCTTTTTTCCAGGTAATCAGAAGTTTGTATAAATCCATGTGAACTTCATGGGGCAGATAGATAATATCCGGGTGGCGTTTATCAATGCCGTAGCCTTCCGGCATGACGGTCATGATGCTGCCGTAATCTTGCCGCACATCATCAAAAGTTCGGCCGTTCCAGTATTTTTCCCGATGCGTGTACTCCGTGCCAAGGCTGTAACTGGCGAAGGCCACGGCACCGCCGGCATGTTCTTCCTCGGCATTGCCGAGCAGATTGGCGGCAAAACTGATTTGCGTTTTGACTTCTTTTTTGCAGTAGCCGTAGTAGTTGTCGGCGATAAGTGTCACCATCACGCCGGCGGCGCTGCGGCAGGTGAGCTTGAACGCTGAGCCATTGTTATAGCGTTCATCTTCAGTTTTCCAGCACATGCCGTCACGTTTCTGCCGGTCCGTGGCCTGATCCCAATGCGGCAGGCCAAGTTGTTTTTTGGTGCACTGCGTGAGGTGTGGGGCGAGAATCACACATCCGGTGTGGCCGGTCCAGTGTTCAACATCCAGCGCGGCGTCATTTTCCGGTAAAGCCGGATCACCGGCATTGCCAAAAATGGACTCAACAAAATCGAGGTTGCTTACCAGGCTGCCGGGCGCAAAAAAGTGAATTTCCATTGATTTTTTCGGGCTTACGCCGGGAATTTCCGGTACCACCGTGGGCCGCAGCAGCAGCGAGCAAAACACTTGCACACCGCCGGGAACATCGTTGGTATACGGCAAGGTCAGCAAATCTTTGGGAGCCTGGAGTGCCTGTTGAAACAAGGCGGCAAACACTGCGGGAGGCACGGCGATTTTGTCCGCCGGCACCGGCAGGCCGCAATCCGTTACATGGAAGGTTCCTTTGGTGGTGCGGCGATCGCTGCGCGGGTTGTGCAGCACGCCATTGCGCAGGCGATAGCTTGACACGTAGGGGCTTTCAATATGATCGCCATGGCGGGGCAGGGAAAGTTCCCGTGCTATACCGGGTCGATTCAAGCTGAACGTTAAAGCGGGCAGTCGCAGCGGCTGGGGCAGGGGACCAAGTTGTTGATTTAAAAACGCTTCGATGCGTTGATCCACCGGCACGCGATAGTCTTTGAGCAGTCGGCTTTTTTGCCTAAAATTAGCCAATATGCCGTCCGCCAATTCATCGAGTGCTCCATCTTCCTGATCTTCATTAATCGTGGCCAGGCCCATGGCCTTGAGGCGCAGGCGAATATGACCGGCGAGATTGGCACGGCGTGAAGATGGAAATAATGTGGAATCAAATTTTGCGGGAGGGATCATAGAACCAAAGCCTTTCAATCAACCCTCAATTTCGGGTACTTCTCCGTGCCGCCGCATGAATATAGTGTTCTGGTCATTGATTTGGCAAGCGAGTTGGAGATTAAATTGAAAGCTCCAGTGCGGTGGAGAGGTTTTATGTATGCAAGGATCGCCGGGATATGGTTCCATGGAATCCGCAGAAGCGCGACTTGGAAACCCGCGGCCGACTTGCCGCTGCGGCGAGGGAACACTGGACGTTCGTCAGGCGCAAGTTTCAAGTGAACGCGGGTATTGCGGCCATGATTTTACGCGGCGACTAAGCCACGCAGCGCTGCAAACCGCCACGAAAGTAAACGGCAGAACCACGCACAACGGAAAGAGAACGCCCGGATGCAGCAACAGCGGATACATGGATAACGCCACACCTGGCGGATGATAGATTCGCAAGGTAGAAAGTGTCATCAGTGTTATTCCGGCAACTACGACAGCAAACCATGGGCCATGCACCGCCAGAGCGGCACCGCTGCCAAGCAAAGCTCCCAGTGTAGAACCCGCCACCACCGGAATCGGTTGTGCGATCGACGCCGAAGGCAGCAAAATCAGAATGCTCAAAGTGGCAGCAAATGGCGGCACCAGCCAGATGGTATGGTGAAGGGGCGATCCACCGGAGAAAAAATTCAATCCCGCCAACAAGCCCAGCAGGATAAGAAACCAGAGCATTGCCGGGTATGAAATCCGGCTTTCTGACCGCCATTGTATCAGTGCTTGTCGAAACCATTTTTTCTGCATGCGTCCAATCATCCTGTTTTGCGCGGGTATGCCAGGGATTCAGAGCGACTTTTACCCAATGCCTTGAATGCCGCGTAGGATTTATCATAGCTTGTTCTCATTTCTGAAGAAATACACCAACACAAAAGCTGAGCTGTTAAAAATGAACGCTGCATGCGGCCCCTGTCATACGAGGGCTTCAGATAGCCACCTGCCTGGCGTCGCAGCAAAGGAGCTGCGGACCGTAGAAATATTTTTGGGGCCATAAATTCTGGCAATCAGTACAAGTAATCCCCGGGTTCCGACGGCGTGATTGTTGGCTTTACTGAAGCAATCGCGGCGATGGTGTACTTCAACCGGATGGTACTCCCGGAAGCCGCATGGTGGAGAGGAACAAATATGCCTGTCGCCTGGCGAGGTGGTTTGCAAGGCCTTTACCGACCGCGTGGAGTTCGCCAAACTGCCGGTGAAGAAAATCCCCGAATCGGCCATAGCCCAATGGGAATTCTGGGATCATGACAATGATCCGCGGGGAATGATGAACCTGCCGGCGGGAAAGAAGCCGGACGGAACCGCGGATGTCGCAGGTAGGCGCAGATGGGACGCGATACGGGGATTGGTTGGAATGTCGGGATGGGGAAATCATTGCCATCATCAGTGCAGCCAAGTACGTGCACATCACGTTGGGGAATGCGTCTCCGGAAACAGTAGATCACGATGCCCTTGAAGAAAAATTGGAACAGTGTTTCGTGAACTGTTACCTGCGGACATCGGCGGAATCTGCGGTTGAGGATTAGAAATTGTCCAACCATGCGCCAGGCCGCGACTGCGTGGGCCTGACATACTCAGGCGGCTTGGTTGTCGGATATCGCTGAATAATTCTCCACAGTGGGCGTAAGCCTGCGCCGCGCACGCGGGACATTTCCGCCCCGGTGCCATCCCGGCCATTGTTCGGACAGGCTTGCAGCTATTTCCGAAAACACCTGTCTGAAGTCCTTTTCGCGTGAATTATCGGTTATGATATTCGGAGGTCTCTGCGAGTGCCGCGGTATTGGACAGGAAGTGTGTTGGAGAATAAATATGCCGGGGGGATCGGTCTCTTTGCCTGATAAATCAAATGATGCAACGCCAAAGGGAATGGTGGGGCGGTGGCTTTTTAACCTGCGTATCGGCTGGAAGATTCTGCGCGTTCGCATGGCTGATGACCGTACCGGACAGCAGGCCGCGGCCATGACGTATAACACGCTATTTAGCCTGTTGCCGGTCATGGTGCTGCTGCTGGTGGTGATGTCCCTGGTATTGGCAAAGGATCAGATTCGGCATGAGGAAATGTCGTTTGTGCACCGGCTGGGGTTGAATCAATTGTCCAACCGCGGTGGCAGCGGAGCCACGACCAAACCGCAATTCATCGTCCAGACGATTATCCGGCAGATCGACAAAATGCGTTCTGTGTTGCGCTCACCGGGTACCGGCGTGGTGGGGTTTATCACGCTGCTCTGGGCGGCGATCAGTTTGATGAATGTGATTGAAAATGCGTTCAACCATATTTATCGCGTAACGGAAAAGCGGCCCTGGCCGCGCAAGTTTACGCTCTATTGGTGCGTGCTGTCATTGGGGCCATTGGCGGTGGCGGCATCGCTGTTCGCCTCGGCCAAATTCATTGCGTTGGCTGGATCGCTGCATGTCAATTCCACCGTTTTTACTCCGTTCGGCATTCTGATCAGTTATGCCGGTGACTGGATATTGATATTTGTGATTTACAAATTAATCCCCAATGCCAAAGTTCATTGGCGCTCTGCCGCCATTGGCGCACTGGCGGCGACATTGCTTTGGGAGGCGGGGAAATATGGCTTTGGATTTTATGTTCATGATGTGGCGGGTTATGGCAAGTGGTATGGAAATTTGGGCTTGATTCCACTTTTCATGTTGTGGATCTTCTTAACGTGGAATTTTCTGCTTATCGGGCTGGAAGTCGCCTTTATTCAGCAGTTTTTCCCGGTGCTTAAACGCCGCTTTTTGATGAGTCGCGGACAGAAAACGACGTTAACCGACAGCCGATGGATCTTACCGCTGGCGATCCTCATGGTGCATCGGTTTCAGGAAGGCAAAAAGTTGACGGCGGAGGTTGCGGCCAATGAATTAGGGCTGGGGCTGGAGCCGGCGGAAGAGATGCTGACATCCCTGGCGAAAGCGGGGCTGGTTTTGGCGGTAGGGTCCCAGCCGCGGCAATATGTTCTGGCGAAGGCTCCGGAAAACATTTCCGTGGAGGAGATCATGCATGCAGGTTCAGATCGTTGCCATACCATCGCCGATTGCATGCAGACCACGGATGACTCCCATGTTTTGCGTCGGCCGCGCCTGCGGGAGTTTTATGATCTTGAATCGCAATGGGGAAAAAAGCATACGCTGGCGGAATTGGCGGCCCATCAGTAAATTGCGCGCTTTAAGGCCGCTACTTCACCGTCGGCTTCGCGGGTGAACCGATATATTCCGCGACAGCACGGTCCGGTTCCTCCATACACTTTCGGAGCAACATACATGGCCAGGAAAGAACCGGCACCGATTCGCAACGGACTGTATCTTGGCTTGATGAGCGGTACAAGTGTCGATGGCATTGATGCCGCATTGGTGCGTTTGCGCGGCGACGAGCTTTCACTGGCGGCCACTGTTGTAGCGCACCATCAGCAGGCCTGGCCAATACCGCTGCGACGGCGGCTGCTGGCCGTTATGGCACCGGCGCGGGCGGCCACTGCGGAAATTTGCGAGCTTAATATGCTGACCGCTCGCGAATTTGCCGCGGCCGCCAATAAGCTCGTGAAAACATCGGATATCGATAAATCAAAAATCATTGCCATCGGCAGTCATGGGCAGACGATATGTCATTTGCCGCCATCCCGCGATCGAGCAAGCGGCAGCACCCTGCAAATTGGTGATAATACGGTTATTGCCGCAATTACGGGCATCTGTACCGTGGGAAATTTTCGGCCCGCGGATATGGTCATCGGGGGACAGGGGGCACCACTGGTGCCACTGGTGGATAAACTGCTTTTGACGGATAGACAGCACATACGATGTGTTCAGAATCTCGGCGGTATTGGCAACGTGACCTGTTTACCGCCGCGCGGATCGCCGCAAAATGTCATTGCCTTTGACACCGGTCCGGCGAATATGCTCATGGACGCCTTAGTAACATTATCCACCAACGGTCGAATGACGTATGACTGCGATGGACGCCTCGCTGCGCAGGGGCGGATATATAGACCCATGCTGCGAAAACTGCAGAGCATCCCATATTTTCAATTGCCGCCCCCCAAATCCACCGGGCGCGAACTCTTCGGCGAATCGTTGGCCGGAAAGATACTCAAACAATTCCCCGGCATAAGTAGAGCCGATCTGCTGGCCACCGCATTGGAACTTACCGCGTGGAGCATTGGTGAGAGTTATCGACGGTTTTTGCCGCAGGTGCCGCACGAAGTAATCGTTTGCGGCGGAGGGGCGGAAAATCCGGTTCTCATGGCGCGATTGGCGACATATCTGCGCGCGCTGGGCTGCCGCCAGGTTTGTAAAATCGACGATCTGGGAATTCTAAATCAGGCCAAAGAAGCACTCGCGTTCGCGGTGCTGGCCGCCCTGACGCTGCAAAATATTCCGGGTAATTTGCCATCCGCGACGGGAGCAGTATCCCCGGTGGTTCTAGGAAGCGTGGCCCGCGTCGGGGGTTGAAAAACAAAAAATCGCCGTCCGCGCTGTCGGCAAGCAAATCAATGCGCGTTCGGAACAAATTTGACGGAATATTGGCGTGAAAAAGCCACCGCTGGGACTTGAACCCAGGACCTAAGCTTTACGAAAGCTTCGCTCTACCAACTGAGCTACGGCGGCATAAAGTGGATAATCGCCTTGGAAATCAATGCTGTCGTATTGATTTCATTGACGATTAAGACTGTATCATACCCGCCGCAAACCGTTGAGCCAAGTGCCGGCAGGAATGGCGATAACAGCAGGGCCTGATAATCAAGTCATTGGCCCGCGGCAACATTCAACAAATCGAATTTTGAGCCTCTTGCGGTTACCGACAAAATAGCTCCCGCCCGCCGCTCGACCAAGGCGTACATCGCCGCACGGTTAGCGATAAAAGTGCACATGATCCACAGCGGTATTGGATTCTCGGTGGATCAATATGCCCGTTCCAATACCGGGGAACCGTATTGATTTTTGGGCGGTATTGCGCCCGTGTCATTCAACCGGGTTGGAACATCGGTTATGATCTGTTTATGACTGACGTGAAACCATCGATATTGGATTTGTCCCCTGGTGATTTGCAGACCCAGACCGCCGAATTCGGCATGGCGAAATATCGTGCCGCCCAGGTATTGGAATGGATATATAAAAAGCGGGCGCTGTCGTTTGATCAAATGACCAATCTCTCCCGCGCTGACCGGGCGTTTCTGGCGGAGCATTACACACTGTTTACCGGTGAGTTGACGCGACAGGTGCAGGCGTCCGACGAAACCGAGAAAATATTAATCCGCTGGGCCGATGGAGGCTTAACTGAAAGCGTTATGATTCCATCGGATGATGATCGCGTGGACGAACACGGCAATGTTGCCGTTGCACATCGGCGCACCGCCTGCCTGTCCACTCAGGTGGGCTGTCCGGTGGGGTGCGCGTTTTGTGCCAGCGGATTGCAGGGGCTGAAAAACAACTTGCGCCCGGGACAAATTGTGGAGCAGGCGTTGCGGTTAACAGCGTTGCTGCCGGAAAAAATGCGGCTAAGCAATGTGGTATTTATGGGCATGGGTGAGCCGCTGGCCAATTTTGATGCCACGGTCGCCGCCATACGGATTCTGATGGCGGATTGGGGCTTGAAAATTGGCGGGCGAAAAATTACGGTCAGTACCGTTGGTTTACCCCCACAAATCAAACAGCTTGCAGATACCGGTCTTCCGGTGACGCTTGCGATAAGTTTGCATGCTCCCAACGATGGCCTGCGCAAGCGTATTATTCCGTGGGCGCGCGGCATAACCATTGCCGCCATAGTGGAGGCCGGGAAATATTATTTTGACACCACGGGCCGCGAAGTGACTTTGGAATATATCATGCTCGACGGCGTGAACACGCTTCCGGAACACGCGGGTGAATTGGCGATTATTGCCAAAAAGCTGCGAGCCAACGTGAATCTGATTTATTATAACGAAGTGCCGGAACTGCCGTTTCGCCGGCCATCGGGAAAAACGATGTTGGAATTCCAAACCGCTTTGCGCGGTGCCGGCGTGAATGTGCATGTGCGCCGCAGCCGGGGCCGGGACATCGCGGCCGCCTGCGGTCAATTGGCCCGGCAGGACCGGGACCGGCGGGTTCATACAGGTTCAGCATCCGCGGAAGAATCAAAGTCGGAAATCTGAAACGATGAACCATGCGGGCAGGGCGTGCGCGGGCAATCCGGGCGGAATTCAGTCATTGGCCGGCGCGGCGATCATGGAATTGGATCGCGAATTTATGTTGGTACGCTCATCCAATTATCCATGCAGGTAAATAATGGCAATTTTACTGGGTTCGTAATCGCTGAAATACGTGGCCGTCGCGGGGCATTGGTATCAAGGCCGGCCGGGTATTGAACCGTGATCCTTCCGCGTCAGGTCGAACTTTTTCCCCGGTATGGCACCCCCCAGGCCTTTTGTCGGTTGGGGAGGGGGTGGTCGCTTGCCT
>JAJYZY010000076.1 GCA_021799715.1 Planctomycetota bacterium
GATGGTCTCCATCAACAAAGACAGTCCAGACGACGTTATAAACCAGCCCGGAACGGTACAAACTATCAGGGAATCCTGTTTGATAAGATTCCCCAAACGGGCTGATTTAATCTTCGGCGAAATCGGTTGGTGAGTTTATCTTAACTTGATTATCCTCGGTTATAGGATGCCGGGATGGCAACGGGTGCGGCTATTTTACCGGGCGATTTCGGGCTGATCGGCATCCAGAATTCTGAATTTCAACGTTTCGGTGCCGGGCGTGATGCGATACGACCTTAAGAAAGGGGCGTGAATTGACGCCAACCCCCATCAACCTCCGAGGACAACGCCGCGACAAAGTAAGTCGTTGGAAGTAATTGCGGATGACAAAAACGTTCAGCGCTGTACAATACGGACATCTTAGCTGCATTTCTAAATGGCGAAGTCTGATGGAAACGGAGACAGCGATGACGGCGTATATCCAAATAATGCGGCCAACGATTATGGGCGTGGTCAATGTAACCCCTGACAGTTTCAGCGATGGCGGGCGATTTTCCACCGCGACGGGAATTGACCATCAGGCCTGCATTGAGCAGGCCATCACACTGGCGCGGCAGGGCGCACGGATACTGGATATCGGCGGTGAAGCATCATCGTTTCATCGGCCCGGCGTTGTGCCGGTGCCGGAGGACCAACAGATTCATCGCGTTGTGCCGGTAATTAACGGATTAAGAAAGCGACTTCGTGAACCGTCGGAACTTGATCCCGCGACGATCATCAGTGTTGATACGCGTTGCGGTGCAGTGGCACAAGCCGCGATTTCCGCCGGTGCCACCATGATAAATGATACGTCAGCGGGCGAACATGATCCGGACATGTTCCGAATTGTCGCACAGCACGGGTGCTTTGTGGTTTTAATGCACATGTGGACGGAAAGTCCGCAACATCCACCGCCGGCGCGGGAAGATATTTGCGATGATGTATTCGGATATCTGCGGCAACGCGCCAGAACGGCCATGGCGAAAGGCATCGCGCAGGACCGGATTCTGCTTGATCCCGGAATCGGTTTCGGCAAAGCGATGGAAGATAACTGGCGCTTAATTGCCAATATCGGGCAGTTGGTGTCGGATGGCTTTCCGGTGGTGCTGGGGGCTTCGCGGAAAAGATTTTTATCATCGGTCATCGCGGATGTATCACCAGTTGCATGGGATCAACGGGATATGGCAACGGCGCTGGTGACCAGTCTGGCGGCGCAGCGCGGGGTGCTGGTGCATCGGGTACATCATGTGCCATTGGCAGCCATGGCCCTGGCGGTTGCCGCGCACATTCCGCGACTGATGTAAAGAGGTGTCTGTGGGCGATTCGTAATGGGTTGATGGTCTATCCCTATGCGGGTTGTCCTTTTTCCCACCGCAAGTTAATCGGGATTGAGACATCGCAGTGGTAAATCTGCGATCGGTTCGCGAATCAGCGGGGGCAGGATGCTGCCGACTAACGTCATTTCATGGCCGCGGAAATGGCCGGGCGGTGGTGTATCCGTGGCCGGGTGATGGCAGCCGGAACTGCGGCTTGAATCAGGGCAATTCCGCATGTGGAACGGTTGCCCGTCTGCTCGGGGATTCGGGGGCGGCACTTGGCCAGCCGGCGGCTTGGCGGCATAATCTCAATAATGAAATTGGGTCGGCGCGTTGCACCGGCCCGGGTAGTTGGTTCGATGCACGATGGTTCCGGCGGGATGTGTTGGTATGCAGTTTTTCATTCATGGTGATCTGACTGAGGAGGTTGCTGCGGCCATGGTACGGCACGGACATCGTGTGCACCGGCTCGATGAACTTGTGGGCGAAGCAGCGGCACCGGCTTCACCGGGAGAACTGATGCTTGAATTGTCGCGCCGCCAGTGGTGCCTTTTAACGGCGGACCGGGAATTGGTGCATCAGATATATGATCAGGCTTTGACATTTAAGTTATGCATTGTGCTGCTGATTGATCAACCGGATCAACGCAGTGCCTCAATTGACCGACTTTTTGAACGTTACAAGCGACTTTCGGGCAAGCGGCTGTACACGGTAACATCCGGGCGCGTGAAGGTTCGGCAGTTGCCCGGCGAATAACGCAATATGATGGAACTAACAGAAAAAAATGCCATAGCCTATCTGCGCCAGCGCGGAAGCATTTCACCGGAAGGGGAGGTTCTGGTGCAGAGCTTATCAGGCGGTGTGGCCAACGTGGTGCTCAAAATTATGGACATGAACGCCGGTGAACCGGTGGGCACGGACATGCGCACGGTTGCGCAGATAAAGCGCGGCCTGCCGGATAAGCGGATGCGAAGCGGTGCCTGTTTTGTGCTTAAACAGCCGCTGGCGGAGTTCCGTACCGCGGCCAATTGGCTGGTGGATCGTGATCGGGTGTGGGTGGAGCGCGACGCGCTGATGATGCTGCGGGAAATTCTGCCCGTTGATACGATTCCCACGGTATTGTGGGATGATCCGGAGAATTACATTCTTGCCATATCAGTGGCACCGGTGGGCGTGGTGAATTGGAAGAAGCAGTTGTTGACCGGGCAGGTGGATCGTCGCGCGGCCGAGGCGGCGGCGGGAATTCTGGCCATGTTGCACGCCACAACCGCCGGTGATGTCAAATGGGCGCAGCGGTTTGGCGATTCCAGAGGATTTGTACAACAGCGGATTGACCCCTACCTGCGGTTTTCCGGCGACAAAAATAAATCCGTTGCGCCGGCATTGCGGCAGGTGGAATCGTTGCTGTTGGGATCACCGATGTGCCTGATACATGGCGATTATTCTCCCAAAAATATGCTTTGGCGCGCGCCGGCTGATGGTCAAACCGCGCACTGGTTTATTCTGGACTTTGAGGTTGCATTTTACGGCAATCCCGCTTTTGACGTTGCCACACTGCTTAATCATCTGTTGCTGAAGGCCTTTTATTTTGGCAAGCGCTGGCGGGCGGCGATGATTGCGGCGGATTATTTCTGGCAAACCTACCGTGAAACCGCACCCAAGCCTCTGGTTGCGGAGGTATCAAACCGCGGCGGGAAAATTCTTGCAGCGCTGCTTCTTGCCCGGATTGATGGCAAGTCACCCGTCGAATACATTACCGATGAGCAACTCAAAGCAAGAATTCGCGCTTGCGCGGTGGAACTGCTGCTAAGCGGCGATGAATCTATGGACGCCGCCATTGATCATATTGCGGGCTATCTTGATCAAGATGCGCCCGCCAAATCAGGGGCCTGATTTTTTCGGCATGGCGGGCTGGTCGGAGGTATGCATGTTCGCAAAAGAAACTGCCCTTGGCGGCAGCTTCCCGGAACGCAGCGAAAGGCCGAAGGACGTGATGCTGCCGGTTACGAATAAGCGCGATGTTGTTGTTACCCGAAAAATTTGCGCACCCGATGTTGTCATCGACATAAAACCGAGTTGACGGGTCTGCGGTTAAGACAGTACACTCGCAAATAAGTCGTGTCCTGAAAATGTTTAATCTCAATAATAAGGGTATTCCATGCGCTCAACTGGATTAGCCGTTCGGTTTTTACGGGTCGGCCGCAGGGTTCACGCGGCAATAAGTAACGGACATCGGGCCGGGGCGGGGTTATCGCTGGGGCGTATTGCAACGCCGTCGCGGGCATCGCAGTCCGACGACGCGGGAGCAAGGAACGCGAATCGATTGCGCGCAGCATACTTTCGTGCGGCGTTTTTGTCGGCGTTGATGGTCCTGGGGGCAACGCTGGACATGCCGGGCCAACATGCCGCGGCTGCCGTGCCGCCCATGGCGTGGAACGCGCCACTATACAATGCAATTTTGCGGAAAATTCACGCGCCGGTTTTTCCACATCGAAACTTTAATGTTCTGGCATTTGGTGCCCGGGCGGATGGTAGAACGGACTGTGAATTGGCCTTTGAACATGCGATTGCGGCCTGTCATGCCGCCGGCGGCGGCTCGGTGGTTGTCCCCGCGGGGACGTATGTGTGCAATGGTCCGATCACGCTTTTATCGAATGTCAACTTTCACCTCAATGGCGGGGCGCGGATTAATTTTGGTTTTAACGCCGGTGATTACCTTACGGGAAAAGCTTCGCGCAAAGGTTGCGTGCTGGTGCGGTATGAAGGTGTGTGGTGCTACAACTATTCGCCGCTGATTTATGCATTCCGCAAGACCAATGTGGCGGTAACCGGGCAGGGGGTGCTTAATGGCCGGCGAAATGACCCGCAATCAACCTGGATACGCTGGTACAACGCGCAGGAAAAGCTCAAGTGGAAAGATCGGCTGGTGAACTGGGCGTATTCCGATCATCTGACGGCCATGCGGCACCGCATTTTCGGCACCGGTTGGCATTTAATGCCGGAGTTTTGTGATTTTGAGCAATGCCGCAATGTTCTGGTGCGCGGCGTGACGTTCACGAACACGCCGTTCTGGACCATTCATCCATGTTTTTCCAAAAATGTCATCATTGAAGGTGTGACGGTGTACAACCATGTCAAAAATATGGATGATGGCATTGATGTTGATTCATGTGACGACACCTTGATTCAAAATTGCTGCATTCGCAATGATGATGACAACATTGTCATCAAATCCGGGAGAAACGCCGATGCCTGGAGCGTCAACGGCGGCCGGCCGGCAAAAAATATTATCATCCGGCATAATTGGCTGTCGCACGATATTGGTTTCGGCAGTGAAATGTCCGGAGGAATCAGCAATGTGTTTGAACTGGATAATCAATTTGGAAACGGTGCGAACATCATCTATATGAAATGGGGCGGTGAGCGCGGCGGGTATATTCGACATATTTATATACGGGGTATTACCGCGGATTCCGTGCGGTGTTTAACGCAGCCGGCCATTTCCTGGGCCGGCGGCTACAGGTTGCCAGACGCGGGTTTTGTGCCGAAAATATCGGATTGGGCCATCAGTGATGTGCATATTGACCGCATCGAATCAACGGGGGCTGCGGCCATTGCCCTGGTGAATTTGGACCCTTCACCGATTCAAAATGTGTTGCTGCGGAACATAACCATTGGCTCCGTGGCCGCCAAAGCACCGGCGGTATGGCTGAAAAATGTCGACGGGATTGATTTTCAGAATGTGATGATTGCGGGCCGTGCCATCATGCAACTGCACGCGAAAGCCGCGTATGTCGGCCAATATGTGAAACTGGTGTGGAGACCATACCCCAAGGCTGTTCGCTATGTCGTATATATTGGCAAAAAGAAGGTCATTGGGGTAAAGGGGGGGCATGCCGATCACGTCATGTTAAATGGTTCGGAAAAACAGGCTGCCGGGGGGTACATCGGCCTTGGTGCGGAGTTAGCCGACGGCATGGTGGCCATGCGGCAGGATGTAAAATGGCCGGTGCGGCGGCTGCCAAATATGACGGCGTTGACGCAATTGCTGGGGCGCGCGCAGGATCTGTTGAAACAGGCGGTAAAACCCGTGCCGGTGGTACCGATGCACTACACGCCCCGGCAGCGTGCGCTATCGCATTTGTATTATTGCGTTCACGTCGCGAAACTGGTGCTTGGAAACTCCACGGCAACATCCGGCAATGTTGGCGCGGCGGAGAAAATGCTTTCCAACGCCATAAATACGATGCGCCAAGCGCGTTAAAGCCATTGGGGCGCGGACGCTTTGGCTGGAGAGTCGCATTGTCGCGCAAAAGGCGACTTGCCTAAAGCAGTTTCCCGGAAAGAACATTGTGCACGGCGGCGGCTACTCCGGCCCGGCTTTGCGATTGTGTAACGTGTTTGGCGGCGCGTTGAATATCCGGCGCGGCGTTTCCCATGGCGAAGCTCACGGTGGCATTGCGCAACATCGGCAGATCGTTGACATCATCGCCGATGGGCACGGCGAGGCGGCTGTCAATATTCAGAAGTTTGCACAACCGCTGTACACCCGTCCATTTGTCCACATTATGGGCAAAAACCTCAATAACATGACACTCAAAAGCCGGAGCTCGCAACGCCAGGAAATTGATTTGAGCATCAAATTGTGCCTGCAGGGCTGCGGTTATCTCGGAGCTTTGTGGTAAATCCACAACAATGCCCAGTCGTAACACGTATGAAAGAATGTTCTGGTCCGGGTTGTCCATGATTTGCGCCGGCATTTTGTTGCGTAAAAACCATTCCTCCGATGCCGCGTGAATCGGGCCGTGACTGGTCATGATGTAGCGGGGGCCGGGATGATCCGGTGTATCAACCAGCAGAAGAACGGCGTGGCCAAGATTTCCGAAAAAGTCGATAAGACGTTGCACTGTTTCCGGGGGAATGCTTTGCCGGTGCAATGTCGCGCCGGACGCCAGATCACAAATCGCCGCGCCGGTAATAAATACGCCCGGTCCGGTCAGATTCAGGGGTTTAATAATATCAATGGCCTCTCGAATGCTGCGTCCCGTGCAGATGCTCACCGTGCACCCGGCCGCGCGGGCCTGCGCCAGGGCGTCAATATCAGCATCGTTAAGTTTATGTTCCCGGCTGATGAGCGTTCCGTCGAGATCACAAATAATCAGCGGACGGCGGGTGCTGGCGTTGGTCTGTTTCACAACGGAGGGGAGTTGTTTATTCAGTAAAGTCATGTCTGCAAGTTTAGGCCATAACATGGCATGGCGTCAAAATAGCCGATTAAGATTTGGTTAGGGCTGGTGCCAAAATCACTTCGCCGGATTCACGCAGTTACACAGCTCACTGGCCAACCGGGCTGGAAGGAGTCGGCAAAACTGGATTCCATCATGCAAGGATATTCAGACACGGCCGGCCATCACCCCCAATGGCGTGTTGCCTTGTTGCCTTGTGCCTCAAAAAAGTAGTGGCGTTAAACCGACAGCCGATTTAGAGTTGTCACCCCAAGCTGCGACGGGTTTCGGCAGCGAGCGAGGTGAACGTGTTCGCTTTATGCCGCTGTTTGATACCAATTGTGCCAAATAAGCGCTCAAAAATAATGGATATTCTGATCCGAGATAACCATTTGCTGGAGATATGCCATCGGGGATATCGGCGAATGTCCGGAAACGTATTAAATCTGCTATACTTTTCGCCCGGTAATGCTTTGAAAGGTAAATGCATGGATGTGCGTATTCTGGATGTCGGACAATGCGGATTTGACCACGCCGCCATCCATGATTTTCTCCAGCGTGTTGTCCCGGCCACTGTGGATTTCGCCGGCACGGTGGAAGAAACAGAAAAGCGGCTGCAAGGGAACCGATATAATCTTGTGCTGATTAATCGCATTTTGGATCGCGATGGTTCCAGCGGCATTGACCTGATCCGGCAACTGCGGAAAACCCCAAATTGCCCGCCCCTGATGCTGGTAAGCAATTTGGCCGATGCACAAGCACTGGCAGTGGCCGCCGGTGCCTTGCCGGGATTCGGAAAATCCGCCATCCATTTACCACAAACGGCGGAACATATCCGGGATGTGTTGGTGTCGGGCAGGAAGCAATGACATTCCGCGATACGGTGTCAAACATTGGTCCGTTATTCACAGAGTGGAATGTGGCGGTGTAAGCGTATCGGCATAAATCCCCGCGCCTGATTGAAAAGTCCTCCGTGCCTTGGTTGCGCGGAGCATGTACAGGAAACGCAATGACACAAGAAAATCAGATCACTTCCGCGCACGCATGGGTTCGTCGAGCATGGTGCGTGCGAATCGCATTGGGCTTGTTGATTCTGGGGTTCTTTTCGAATCTCCTGTTTTTGTATCATCATTGCCCCTTCGATCTTTCCGAAGATGAAAGCCAATATTGGCTCTGGTCCCGCCATCTCGCATGGGGCTATTATTCCAAGGGGCCTGGGATCGCAGCAATTATTTATGCGGCTACCTCGGTGGGCCACTGGTTTGGTCAGCACGCCACAATGCCGATTATCCGCACACCGGCGATCATATTTGCCTTTTTCAGCGGTTTGGCCAGTTTCTTCCTGGTACGCCGCATGTTTCGTGACGATCGCGCGGGACTGATGGTTATTGCATTATCTGCGGGCGTGCCGGTATTTGCCGTGGGCAGCTTGATTATTACCATTGATTCCCCGATGTACTTGTGTTGGGCCTGGGCGTGCGTATGCCTTTGGCTGGCGGTCGAACCAAAATATTCTGATTCGGGCGAATTTCTGTCGCAGCAACCGCCCCGCGCGGGTGCGGGTTGGCTTTATCTGGCCGGCCTGCTGGTCGGGCTGGGGATATTGTGCAAACCGGTGCTGCTGTTGATTCCGCCTTCGGCCGCCATTGCGGCGTTTTGGAATCCGTATCTGCGGCGGAAACTCGCAACGTGGCATAGCCTGGGCGCGACAGTTCTGGCGCTGGCGCTGCAGATTCCAACATTGATCTGGAACGCCCAGCACAACTGGATCATGTTCCGTGCCATTGGGGGTGAAGGTGGCTTGCGGGGGGCGAAAGGCGTTTGGTGGCATTTAAGCCATGCCCCATTAAATGTCACCATGTTCATCTTATCGCAAGCCGGTATTTTCGCGGGTGTTTTATTCGTGCTTCTGGTATTGGCCTTTATTGAAGCCATGCGTGATGTCCGGAAAATAAGAGATCCCCTTGGCCGCGCTACATGGGATTTTCTGATCTGGATGACCCTGACGATTTTTATTCTGTATTTTTTGTTGAGTTTCTGGAGTAAAGTGGAGCCGAACTGGCCCGCAGGCGGCTATTTTACCGGCATGGTTCTTTTCGCGGGCGTGGCCACACGCTGGTGGAATCAGCCCCTGCCAAAGCGCAAAGCGGCCCGGCGATGGATTGTTGGCGGTATTGTGTGGGGATTTGCATTGTTTGTGTTTGCGGAAAACGTGCAACTTCTGTATCCGGTACTGGCTAAAATTGATCCCACCGGTAAACATTTTCCCGCCAAGAGATTTGATCCCGCCTTCCGCCTGCACGCCTTAAAAGTCCGCGGCCAGGCTATTGAAAAAATTCGCCTATCCATGTGGAGCGGCCATGGACCGCTTCCGTTTGTCATGGATGACCGCTGGGATACTTCCAGTTCGTTAAGCTATTATCTGCCGGGTCATCCGTTTGTATTTTGTCTGCAAACGGCCATGGGGGGCAAACATTGTCAGTTTGACCTCTGGCCCGGTCCCAACCAGATCAATCCGCGCACGGGAAAGCTGCGCTATCTTGGACAAAATGCGGTTTTGACGGGTAGTTTTTCGCCGCAGGTATTTGATCGGCTCATCAAGCCCGCATTTGGGCATGTCAGCAAAATGTTCGTTGTGCCGCTTTATTATTATGGCGTGGTCGTCAAACATCTGGATGTATGGAAATGTTACGATTTCAAGGGCATGCCTGGAGTGAAAAATCCACAGAACTGGTCGAGCGCGTCAACGAATCCGTGGTAATGGCCTTGAAAAGGCCGGCCGATTTTACTTTGTTTGCTGCTTGGCAATCTGTTCCATGATTTGTCGATAGGCCTCTTCCACCGCCTGTGGAATGACGCGCACCTGCCCCACCACACTCATAAAATTCACATCGCCGTTCCAGCGCGGCACAATATGCGTATGCACATGCCCCGGAACGCCCGCTCCGGCGCAGCGGCCGATGTTAATTCCGATATTGAATCCCTGCGGATTCATGGCTTGAGTCAGCAGTTGCTGGCCGAGCACTGCAAGTTCAAATATATCAGCGCGTTCTTCGGGGGATAATTCCGGTAAATCCGGCGTATGCCGATACGGCGCGGCCAGAAGATGGCCGTTCACATACGGATAGCGGTTCATCAGCAACATGCCGAACGTACTGCGGCGCACCACAAAATGAGCCGCATCTTTTTCCGGATGCTGTGCCAAATCACACAAAAAGCACTCCGCGCTGTGCGCGGTCACACTTTTTATGTATTCCAGCCGCCACGGTGCCCAGAGCGTATCTGCCATAAAAAACTCCAACTTGGACGTCGGTTTAAATGTTGCGCGGCTTTTCCACCGCCCCATGCTTTTGAAGCAAACTCCAAGGCGTGTAGAATACCCATCTTTGGATGGATGGAAAACCCACTGAAAGGATTAATCAAGATGGCTGGGGAAAAAAATAATGCAACCGCGGCACTGGCGTGCGCGATCGTCATTTTCGGAGCTACCGGAGATTTAACCGCCCGGAAGCTGCTGCCGGCGCTTTACAATCTCACGCGCGACGGCTTGTTGTCAAAATCCACCGTGGTCATCGGCTTTGCCCGGCGGCCTAAAACCGACGAGCAGTTCCGCGCTGAAATGCTCGAGGCCGTCAACAAATTTTCGCGCTGCAAACCGGCGGATGCCGAATTGTGGCGTGATCTGGCAGAGCGGATTTTTTATCATCAAAGCACCTTTGAAAATGCCGATGGCTATCACAGCCTCGCGGAGCGTCTGGCGGAGGTGGATAAACGATTCAATACCGGCGGGCGTCGGCTCTATTATCTGTCGACAAGTCCGACGGAGTTCGGCCAGATTGTGGAACGATTGGGTGATGCGGGGTTGGGCAATATTGACCCGTTTAACAGCCAGGCATGGCGGCGGGCCATTGTGGAAAAGCCATTCGGGCGTAATCTGGCCACCGCACGGGAATTAAATCAGCATATCAACCGTGTATTTGATGAATCACAGGTCTATCGCATTGATCATTATCTGGGTAAACAAACGGTTCAAAATCTGATGGTGTTCCGTTTTGCCAACGGCATATTTGAACCCATCTGGAATCGCCGGTATGTGGATCATGTGCAGATAACCGTCGGCGAAACCCTGGGCGTGGAGGGGCGGGGGGGATATTTTGAAAATGCCGGCACGTTGCGGGATATGGTGCAGAACCATCTCATGCAGTTATTGACACTCATAGCCATGGAGCCGCCGGTGGCGCTTGACGGCGATGCGATTCGTGATGAAAAAGTCCGGGTACTGCGGTCCATTCAGCCATTTACGCCGCAGGAAGTGGCTGTGCATACTGTGCGCGGGCAATACACTCCCGGCACGGTGGATGGCAAGCCGACCATTGGATATCTGCAGGAGCGGGGCGTGGCACCGGACAGTCAGACTGAAACCTATGCCGCCGTTAAATTGGATATCAACAATTGGCGCTGGCACGGCGTGCCGTTTTATTTGCGCAGCGGCAAACACCTCAAACGGCAGGGATCGGAAGTCAGCATTCATTTCAAC
>JAJYZY010000077.1 GCA_021799715.1 Planctomycetota bacterium
ATGGACGAAGGTTACGATGTGGTTTCCGGTTGGCGCCAACGCCGGGCTGACGGCCTGTTTCTAAGGCGTATACCCAGCAAAACCGCCAATTGGCTGATCCGGAAAATCTCCGGCGTGGAGATTCATGATTTCGGCACCACCTTCAAAGCCTACCGCCGCGATCTTATTGAACATCTGAATCTTTATGGCGATTCGCATCGCTTTATTCCGGCCCTCGCCGCCATGGCCGGTGCCACCATCACGGAAGTGCCCATCCGGAATATCAATGCCCCGTATCGTCCATCCAATTACGGCATTGGCCGCACCTTTCGCGTATTGCTGGACCTGCTGACCATTAAATTCCTTAACAGTTATCTCACTCGACCGCTGCACTTATTTGGAAAAATTGGTTTGATCAGTCTGGCCGGGTCGTTCCTCATCGGACTGTTTTTAATCTATGAAAAAATCCGCGGTTACAGCATTCTTACAAGCCACGGACCGCTTCTGATTCTGGGGGCCATGCTGTTTATGATGGCATTGATGTTTTTTTCCACCGGATTGCTGGCGGAATTGATTTCCCGGGTCTATTTCGAGGCCCAACGCAAAGCGGTCTACACCGTGCGGGAAATTCGGCATGGCCGGCAGGTATGGCGCGGACGCCCCGGCAAACCCATTCTGCAACTCCGGCATTCCCATGATCAAAACGGACCATCATGAGCCAAACAGATACACGTAAACAAAATGCTTCCGCCGGTACCGCCGGGGTGAACGATCTCGCCGTCGCCGCGGACCTGAACATTCCGCATTGGGGTGCTTTGGCGATTATCACCGCGTTCGCACTGCCGTTGTTTCTCGAGTTGCTGGGCCATGGCCAGGCCACAGCGATGATGGAATTGTTTAATCTTGTGCCTATTCGCGAAGCGTACCGCGATGGTCATTGGCTGATTCCCACGCTGGGCGGCATGCCGCGGCTGGAAAAGCCGCCGCTTCCCGTATGGATTCCCGCCGCACTGGCCATGCTTTTCCATTCCGACAGTTTATGGGTGGTTCGCCTGCCTTCCGTGGTACTGGCATTAGCCACCTGTTGGGCCACCTATGGTATCGGCTGCGTTTGTTCGCGAGATCGGAGATTGGGATTATTCGCCGCCATCGCCTTGGCATCCATGGTGGTGTTCATTCGGCAGGCGCGCATGGCTTCCTATGATATTTACGGCACCGCCTTTACCACCATGGGATTTCTGGGTTTACTGGCGGCCGCGGAATACCCCAGACGCTGGTGGGCATGGTCCACTCTGGGTGGCGTGGCGCTGGGGTTGGCGGTTTTGAGCAAAGGGCCGGTACCGCCCATGTATGTGCTCTTACCGTTCGGATTTTGGCTGCTGTGGGAACATCGCGGCAACTCCCGCTGCTGGCTGGGTATTCTACTGGCATTGTTCGTATCCATCGCGGTCTTCGCCCCCTGGCTGGTGGCGGTGGCCATGCGTTACCACAGTGAATATGGCGGCAGCGCCTGGCATATCTGGACGCGGCAATTTCGCCGCTATGTCACCATATTGCCCGACACGCGCTGGTATTATCTGGCCATGATCGCATGGGTTTTTCCATGGACGCCGCCTCTAATCGCCGGACTGGCACTACCCTTTTTGCCCACGCAATCCAATCCGCCGCCCACCGCGCAGGAACGCCGCGGCCGCTGGATGTTCTGGATTGTGCTGGTTGTGGGGTTGATTTTGCTGACCATTCCGGCACAAAAAAAACAGCGCTACGCGCTGCAGAACTTTCCTTTCGCCGCACTATTGATTGCCGCGGTGTGGCAGGAATTTGTCCGGTTAAAAAAAAATCTGCAACTCGAAACGCCCGCAAAAATTCTATTGGCGGCCCAAAGCATCATGTTTGTTGGCGCGGGCGTCTTGGTATTAATTCTTATTCCTGTTGTAATGCTGGCGCATCATCCGTCCCTCAATCATGTGGGGCATTGGACCGCCATGCAGGCGGCATCCTTGCTTAAGCCGGGATTGGCGGCTCTGACGCCCATTGGCTGGGGGCTTGTTGCCACGATGGTCATCGCTCTGGGGTTGGTGCTGTGGCGGTGGGAATTTGACCGTCAATTTGATCGGGCGTTCTGGGTATACGCGGCCGCGGGCTGGCTATTTATGCTCGCAATGAATTGGGCGTATATGGATGGTAAAGGCTATCAGGTTAGCCGCTATCGCGCCCAAACGCGGCAAATGATGTCCGTGGTTCAGGGCCGGACGATCTACACGCTTATGGGAGATCGTATGTGGCTGGGCGTATTGTATTACGCGGATAAAATTCTCCCCATGAAAACACCGGACCAATTGCTGGCCATCGCCCGGCGCAGCGACCGCCGGATGTATATTCTCACGCGCGATGAAGGCGTTTTCGCACAGCAGGTAAACGCCATCGCCCATCAGACGCATCGTAAAATCCGAATTATCGATCGCATCAATGATGGCCATTTTATTCAAACATTATTTGAACTGATTCCCAACACCCAGGCCGTTGCCACGCCACCTCAAAGCCCGCCGCATCGCGCACAACTCGGCAGCAGATAAGACAAGAATAACCCCCTGCAGGTCGTGGGTAGGGAGAATCCCGAATCTTAAATCCGAAAATCGAAATCTCAAATCTCAAATTTCAATTTTCAAATCAATTGGTGGAATGCCGAAATCTCAAATTTGAAATTTGAAATCAATCAGTGGAATCGGAATTCCCCATTCTCAAAATTGGAAACTGAAATTTGAAAACACACGGTGGAATCTGAATTCTGCAATCTGAAATCTGAAATTTGAAATATCGAGTCCGAACCCCTCCATCACCTCCAGCCAAAACGACACCACCCCGCACCAGATATTTTTCTCGGCGTGCCCGGTTTGTCCAGCCCACACTCCACGGCGTCGCTTCTCGGCAACTCCACGGCGCTGTTTCACCAACTGGAAACAATGTATTACCGTCCGGAATCCTTCGCGTTTTGACCACTGCGCTGTGAGTCACATGGTTCACCGCGATCGGTGATTACCGGTTTGTAAGAATTCGCTCAATGGCTTCCGGATAGGCGATACACTCTTGTTCAAACACACGGGCGGCAAGTTGCTCGGCGGTGTCGCCGGAAAGAACCGGGCATGTACGCTGCAGAATAATCGGGCCGTGGTCATACTGGTTATCCGCGAAATGCACCGTGCAGCCGGAGATGCTTTCGCCGGCGGCAATCACGGCCGCGTGAACTTTCATCCCGTGCATGCCGCGGCCGCCATATTTCGGCAGCAGGGCGGGGTGAATATTCAATACCCGATTTTCAAACGCCGGTGCAATTCGCAGCAGCGACAAAAAGCCCGCCATAATGACCAGATCAGCCTGGTACCTGTGTATCTGCGCGAAAACTGCATCGGAAAAGTCGGCGGCATCCGGAAACTTCCGGCGATCAATGACCTCATGCGGCACATGGAGATTTTTCGCCCGAACCAGCCCATAAACATCCGGTCGACTGGAAATCACACCCGCGATGGAAACGGATAATTTCCCATCGGCAATATGTTGCGCCAGATTTTGCAGCGTGGAGCCGGAACCGGAAATCAGAACCGCCAGCCGCGCTTTTGATGGTGATTGTTGCAGTGTCATCCGGATGTATTCCGATCATGTTGTAAATCCACCTGGGCCAGTCCCCTGGCGCGGCGCGCCATGATGGCCATCACTCCGCCGCCGACAGCCAAAATGACAAACATCGCCACCGCTTTGGGCGTTACGGAATCCGGCGCGCCGGATATTGCCGCAACGCCCGGCCCCAACACCGTTCCAACGCCGATAAGTCCCTCATGAATTCCGGCGTTGGCACCTGAACCATGGCTAAGGTGCATGGCATAATAGAGTGAACCGGAATAAAGCATGGCCACCGCTATTCCAAAAATCACCTGGGAAACAATCAGCAGCGGAACCGACGGGCTTAACAACATCGCAACGGTGCCCAGCAGCAATCCGAGGAAGGAAATCATCATCCAGCGTACGCGATAATGCCAGCCGATCCAGAAGCTGGTAAGAAAAAATCCACCGATGCGGGTTAACGCCCAAACCGACGCGATGGCGGTGGCCATGGCCAGGGTGATATCAAGTTTTCGGGTGATTGTGGGCAATACCGCCACAACCGTGTTAACCGCCACATAGGAAAGCATATTGGAAAGCCATGCCATGTGCAGAAGCGTTTTGGATTTTGGTGATGCTAGAATCGCCTGACTTCGGGCAATTTCCACCGGTGAATCTTCAACATGTCCGGCTCCGATCTGCGCCTGCGGTATTGAAACCAGCGCAATGAGAATCCAGACCATCAGGCTCATAACTGCGCCAACCACGAAAACGCCCGCCCACGAAAGCCACAGGGCCAGTGACCCGACAATGCCGCCGGCGATAAAGCCCGTCGTGGACCAGTTGATGTTGTAAATCGTTATGCGTTTGGTTAAACGCAATTTTCCCGGCACGCATGTCAGGGCGGATTCAATGGCCGGCCAGAGCGGCGCGGTGAAAAAATTCATCAGCAGTAAAAAAAAGAATACGGCCCACAAACTTCGATGCGCTGCGGCAAATGCGCCAAGCGCGCAAACCGGTACGCATATCAGGGCCATATAACTTCCCAGCCGGCGCTGACCCAGTTGATCCACCAGCTTCCCGCCGTATAAAGCCCCGATCGTGTACACCAGGCCGCCGGCTGCCGCCATGCCCAACTGCACTTCAGCGGGCTGGTGGAGTTCATAGCCTGCAAAAAAATAGACTGCATTGGATGTCAGTGACGCCATGAACGACGCCAGCCAATGCGCAACATACCACACCAGCAGAGGTGGATGGCGGTACAGTGCCGCCGGACCTGATCTTGCGGACGGAATTGGAACCTCGCTCACGGAAAAATCCCCCGCTGTTTATATGCCCGTGTGATGTGTTCCACCGCCACGCAAAAAGCCGCGGTGGATAGATCGGTGTCATATTGATGCGCCGCCAGGCGCACGCGCCTTGCGGCCAGCACGATCGTTTTTTGAAGTTCACGGTCCACCCGATTGGGTTCCCAGTGCACCCCGGCCTTGTTCTGTACCCATTCCAGATAACTGACCGTTACACCTCCGGCGTTGCATAATATCGCCGGCAACAAGGCAATTCCCCGCTGCCGCAATATCTCCGCCCCGGCAGGCGTAACCGGGCCGTTGCCGCCTTCGGCCACCACCCGCGCATTAAGCCATTGGGCTACGGGAACATCCACCATGCGTTCCAGCGCGGCAGGTATAAACACATCTACTTCTGTGCGATAAAACGCTTCGCGATCTATTACTTCAATCCCCGCGGCGGTAAAACCGGTCAGGCCGCCGGTCTGCTGAACATGCTGTTGCAGTTCCGGTATGGGCAAACCATGCACGTTTCGCAGCGCGCAGGTGTGATCCATAACCGCCACAAGTTTCGCCCCGTGCGCTGCCAGTGCCTGGGCGGTGTTGCCGCCGACATTGCCAAATCCCAGAATGCTCACGCGCAAGCCCGCGGGCTTGAGTCGAAATTCAGGCAGCAATTCCAGAAGCACGTAGCAAAGCCCCTGCCCCGTGGCCTTTTCACGCCCCTCGCTGCCCCCGCACCCGACGGATTTTCCCGTTACGACATGCAACATGCCCTGCTGGCGGCCTTCCTGATGGGTGTTGAGATATGTGTCCATCATCCAGTCCATAATCTGGGCATTGGTTCCCACATCCGGGGCGGGAATATCAATTTCCGGACCGATATTACCGCCCAGGGCTGATGTAAAACGGCGCGTCATCCGCATGAGTTCCGTGGATGACATCGTGCGCGGATCAATCTTAATTCCTCCCTTGGCCCCGCCGAACGGCAACCGCATGACCGCACACTTCATGGTCATCCAAACCGCCAATGCCTTGACATCATCCAAACTTACCTCGGCATGATAGCGTATGCCGCCTTTGTAAGGACCCAGGATATTATTGTGCTGTATGCGGTATCCCTTGAAAAGACGATAATGTCCATTGTCCATCATCACCGGAAAATGGACCATCAATTCATTTTTCGGCTGCGATAAAATGGCCTTCACAAAATCCGGTGCCTGAACCGTGCCGCATGCTGCATTAACCGAGGCCACCGCCATGGCAAAAAGTGAATTCGGATCCGCGGGTTCCATCGGCTCGGCATGTGGAAGTCTGGTGGTAATATTCGCGATGGGCATATTTCTTCTCCGTCCGGCATAACGCCGTGGCGGCATCATACCCGCGAACTATAATTGCTGGCCAGCGGCCGGGTGCCGCATCAATCAATCATTTTCACTCGCGGATATCAAATTCCTGACAACGTTGTTTCGGCATTTATCACATTGACGTTTCGGTCGATTGGGTTTCCGCCGTTGATGCCTCCGCAACACCTTCAACTTGCAATGGCAGTGTGACCGTGACTTTTTTAATGCGGCGAACATCGCTTTCCGTGACCGTTACCGTGATATTGTCAATCGTAACCGATGCTCCTTTTCCGGGAATGGTGCCCAACTCGTGAATCACCAGCCCGCTGATGGTCTGGTAATCCTGATTTTCCGGTAAATGGCTGTCGAGTTCACGATTTAAATCGGTGATGTTGGTGCGGCCGTCCACTTCGACGGTCCGATCATCAATGCGCCGGATTTGCGAAACCGGGAGTTTTTCGTATTCATCGGCAATGTCACCCACAATTTCTTCCAGAATATCCTCGCTGGTAATCAGCCCGGCCGTTCCGCCGAATTCGTCAAGAACAATGGCAATATGCACTCTCTGCGCGCGAAATTGCCGCAGCAGATCGCGCAATGGTTTGGAATGCGGCACAAAAAGCGGCGGCCGCATGAGTTTGCGGATGTCCAGCGAACCGGCATCCGCGGGTGTGGTTCCCAGAAACTGCAGGAGGTCTTTGGCGTACAGAATCCCGACAATATTATCCAGATTTCCATCATGCACCGGCAGGCGGGAGAGTCCATCCCGCAGGATTTTGTCGCGGATTTTTTCCAGCGGCTCGTTGACGCTGATGGTGATCATATCCGTGCGGGGCATCATGATCTGCCCAACCTGCAAGTCACGGAAACTGATAATGCCTTCAATCATTTTCCGCTGCTCATCATCCACCGCCCCTTCGGCGGTGCCTTCGGAAACCGCCGCGAGAATTTCCTCGGTGGTTTCCGCGGCCTCTTCCTCGGCGTGCTGCCTGGGATCAATGCCCGCGAGTCGGCGGACCAGTTCATCAAATAATTTCAGGAAATCAACCAGCGGGGAAAACACCACTTCCAGCGCCCGCAGCACCGGCCAGCAGCCGGCAATCAGGCTTTCTCCTCCATAGGTGGCCCAGGCATTCGGTATGGCAACGGAAAAAATCAGCAGCAACACGCACGCCAATGCCGCCGCCGCGGAAAACCGCAATGCGGACTGATCCGGTGCCGTAGCTCCGTTGAAGGTATACAGCGTGCCGGCGGCCAGCGATACATTAAAAGCGATGCGCGCAATCGATGCCGTTAATGCCAGATTGTCGCGCTGATCATTGATTTGATCCAGGCTGGCCTGCCGCCCGCGCTTGATCAATTCCTTTTCCAGAGTCACGCGTGACATTGTGCGCAGGGCATACGCCAGCGTGGACGCGGGCAACGTGCCGATCAACGATCCGCCGATTACCAGCATGGATGCATTCATCGTCTGCCTCCTTTGCCGCCGATCGCGATTTTGCGACTGTTGCGGGACTTGGGCGATTTACCGGCCGGGAGTGGTCGCCGTAGGCGCTGCCCCCCGGCAGCGCCTACGGCTCCGCGCGCGGTCGTGTGGTAAACCGCGGGATATCCCATCTGGAGCAGTATGTCATCTTCCTTACGGTGCATGACCTTGGCCTGCGCCGCCGTCATATCATCGTAGCCGATACAATGCAGCAGGCTGTGAATGGCGTAGAGCAGTATTTCAAGCTCCGGGCGATGATGGCGCATGGCCGCCTGCCGTTGTGCCTCATCGACGCAGATAATCGTTTCGACCTCCAGGGGCGCAAGCTCACAATCCGTCGGGGTGTAATTGAAGGTCAGCACATCCGTGGTGTTGGGCAGATTCATGGTTCGCCGATGATATTCAATCATGCGTTGATCATCCACCAGATGAATCGTCCATGTACCGCTGATCACATTGACCAGACCCGCCGCGCGTTGCGCCTCAGCGCCTATCCATCGGCGCATGGCGGGCGGCACGGCAAGCCTGATGCGGCCGGTGGCAGGGGGCAGTATCTCCATATCAATGGTCATGAAGCTTCCTTATGCCGGCCGCGAAACAGGGACGGCCTTCGGGTAGGGCATGCGGCCATGATACGCGCCCACAAGGGTGCGAACCAGCGACTGTTCAATGGTTGTAAGTTCCAGGAGCGTCAAATTGCAATGGTCAAATTGACCATCCATCAGTCGCTTGTTGATCATCTGATGCACCGCGCCTTCAATTTTGGCGGCGGTGGGTTCCGGCATGGACCGGATCATGCCTTCCGAGCCGTCGCAAATCATGAGAATCGCGGTCTCTTTCGAGCGCGGCTTGGGGCCGGGATACCGGAATTCGGTGTCATGGACCTGCGAGGCCTGTCCGCCGGTAAGTGTCTCACGGGCCTGCTTTTCACGCGCGGCATGGAAAAAATATTCCACAATCGTCGTGCCGTGATGTTCGGCGATAAAATCCCGCACGGCCAGCGGCAAATGATATTCACGCGCCAGTTCCAGTCCATCTTTAACATGACCGACAACAATTAACAGGCTCATGGCGGGCGAAAGTTTTTCATGGCGATTCTGGCCGGCATTCATGTTTTCCATGAAATACCCCGGTTTGAGCAGTTTTCCGATGTCATGGTAATAGGCTCCGACGCGGCATAACAAACTGTTGGCGCCCAGTTCCCGCGCGGCGGCTTCAGCCATGGACCCCAGCACCAGCGAGTGGCTGAATGTGCCGGGAGCCTCCATGGCCAGGCGGCGCAGCAGCGGTTGGTTGGTATCCGAAAGTTCAAGCAGCGTCATCGCCGTGGTCATGCCGAAAATGCGTTCGACCAGCGGCAGCAATCCGAGCATGACAAAAATGGCCGCGAACACCGCACTGGCCGCGAGAACCGCCTGATCAAACAGAATCGCGGTGCCCGGTTGCCGCGCTGCATACAGCCAGTCCAAGGGCACGGCCTGCGTTAGCGGCGTTCGTGAAAAGCCGAAGCCCAATACGGTGGCCCCCGCGACCACCGCTCCCAGCAGGCCCACACGGATCAATTGTGTCCGCGTGCGGATTTCGCCCAGGCAGAATACTAGAATAGCCGACGTGGCAAAGGCGGTGATGAAAAATGATAGATTCTGTCCCGTGACAACCGTTACCAGCAGCGCATTAAGCCCTGCAATGCCCATGGCAAAGCGCTGATCATAAGCGATCACCAGAATCAGTGCGCTTAATAGAATCGGTGCCAGGCCCAGCAGATATATCCATGTGCCCAGTCCGGCCAGCAACGCGATTTTCGCAGCCAATACCGTCGCCAGAATCAACGCGGCCGGGGCCGCCGGACGGCGAAATGTGCCCTCTCGTATGCGATAGCCAATGTAAACTGCACCAATGGCGCACAGCACGCACGTGAGGATATAAAGTCCCAGCAGGTGTTCCCACAATGCCCAGGGATGTCGCCGGGCCAATTGTCCGCGCCACGCACTGTAGGCGGCGTGAAGAATATGCCGGGCGTTCGGTGTGATGATTTCCCCGGCGTGCACCAGCACTTCACCGCGATGAAAGACCATCTGCGGCATGGTAATCGCCGCCTGATTGGCGGCCGCCAATTTGGCCATGGCAACGGGATCCAGAATAAACGTCGGGGTTTTTTTTGCCGCCAAAAATGCCGAAACCGTATTCCACAATGGTTCTGGAAGGCATTGTTCAACCATGGGGCGGAAACCCCGTCCGCGCGAATCCAGCACCCCCAATTCATTGAGCTTGACCCGTCTTTGTACTGCCTTGGACCCACTGACGGTGCGGACAATAATATTCACCGATGGTGTTCGCGCTATGGCTTCCAAGGTTTTCTGGTCAATGACCGGACGTTGCCGCAGTTCGCCGATGAGCAGTTCTATCTGACGCGAATACCCGGGAAATTCATTGTCCTCAATCACGCCGTGCAGATATTTCAGCGCATTGGCGCTCATCTGGGGAAAACGTGTTCGCAACGGATCCGGAAGATCATTCGGCGACCGGATCGCCGCCACATCATACGGCAGGCTGTTGAGTTCCGTGCCGATAATTTCCAGTAGTTTGCCTTTGTCATTAAGTTGCACAACCGGATTGGTGTGCAGCAGCGCCTGCAGCCGCAGGGCTTTGAATTTCGCCTGATCCGGCATGCTGAAGGTTACCGGCGAAAGGATTGTGGCCGGAGCCTTGGTGCCCAGCCAAACGGGTCTTGAATTAGGAATCAATTCCAGAATCAGCAGCGCCAGCACGCACCCGGCGGTAATAATGATAAATGTCCATTGCCGCGCCGTAATATTTTTCCATATTCGCTGCCGCGGCGAGGCGTCCTCGGCTACAGCCATCCGGCGCAGACTCTTTTTTTCAAACCACATATATTTTCGCTGGCGGCTCATTGCCGCCGCCTCATGCCCATGTTATCGCGGCTGAATTCATTGCTTTCTGATGGTATCAGCCGCGCCGCCGCCAATCCAGGGTGCCATTAAGCTCCCGGAATCAGTCCCGAACAATTCATTGTATCCGCTGTGGCGGGGCAGCCAAAGCGGCTCTGCAGAGTAAGACCACGATAATGGGTCAAAAAAGTCCTATAACCGCGAAATATGCGCTAAAGAATTTTTATTATTCATAAAAAAGATAAAATATTTTATAATAGTATATATATGAAACCTCC